>DASVHX010000087.1:0-8931 GCA_036382355.1 Bacteroidales bacterium | reverse complement strand
CCGCCGACCTTATGAAATCTCTTGAAGATTTAAAATCCACACAATCCCAGCTCATCCAATCCGAAAAAATGGCTTCCCTTGGCGAACTCACTGCCGGAATTGCACATGAAATTCAAAACCCGTTAAACTTCGTCAACAATTTTTCGGAAGTAAGCAGCGAGTTGTTGGATGAAATGAATGAAGAAATTGAAAATGGCAATTTTGATGAAGTAAAAACGATATCAGGAGATGTAAAACAAAATTTAGAAAAGATACTTCATCATGGCAAAAGAGCGGATGCTATAGTAAAAGGCATGCTGCAACATAGCCGCAGCAGTAGTGGTATAAAAGAACCCACTAATATAAATGTTCTGGCAGATGAATACCTGCGACTGGCATATCATGGCCTGCGGGCAAAAGACAAATCGTTTAATGCAACTATGAATACGGATTTTGATGAAACAATCGGAAACATCAATATCATTCCGCAGGATATTGGCAGGGTTATTCTTAATTTAATTACCAATGCATTTTATGCCGTAACAGAAAAGAATGCTTCGACAAACTCAGCAGGACAGTACTATGAACCCTCTGTTTCAGTAAGTACAAAAAAGATGACTGATAAAGTTTTGATATCTGTAAAAGACAACGGCAACGGCATTCCACAAAATATTATGGATAAAATCTTTCAACCCTTCTTTACCACCAAACCCTCCGGGCAGGGAACAGGATTGGGATTGAGCATAAGTTACGATATAATCACTAAAGGACATGGCGGGGAGATGAAAGTGGAAACCCATGAAGGTGAATCCACAGAATTTATCATAATATTAGCTATATAAATCTTAAATTTATGAAAATTTTAGTAGTCGATGACAAAAGAGATGTGCAAATGTTGTTTGAACAACGTTTCAGAAAGGAGATCCGTGACCAGATAATGGAATTTGTTTTTGCATATTCAGGAAACGAAGCGCTTACCTTCCTCAATGAGCATAAACATGAGGCCGTGTTGATTCTTTCCGACATCAATATGCCAGGTATGAGCGGATTGGAATTGTTGCGGCATATCAAGCAAAAATTCGAAAATCCGCCTCCCGTTGTGATGATGATTACTGCATATGGTGATGCCGAAAATTATAACCAGGCCATAAGTTCTGGCGCAGATGATTTTCTGATCAAACCCCTTGATTTTAACCTGTTAAAAGAAAAATTAAATAACCGGGCATAATGGTAAAGATATTAGTTGTGGATGATGAAGTTGATCTCGAGATACTCATCAAACAAAAATTTCGCAGGCAGATAAGGGAAAATTTATACGAATTTATATTCGCGGTAGATGGCAACGATGCCCTTGATAAATTGCAGCAATATACCAATATTGATATTGTATTGAGTGATATCAATATGCCGGGAATGGATGGTTTGACGCTGTTGGTTAAATTGAAAGAAATAAGCCCATTGATTAAAACCGTGATCATATCAGCATATGGCGACATGGATAATATACGCGTTGCCATGAATAGGGGTGCTTTTGATTTTCTTACAAAACCCGTGAATTTTGAGGACCTTGAACTTACCGTAGAGAAAACAATTCATCATGTTAAACAACTTGCAGAAACACTAAAAGCTATTAAAGAAAACAATATCCTGCGGATGTATGTGGATGAAACGGTACTAAATTTCATGAACAGCCGTGAGTATGAGTCAACATTAATGTCAAATGAAGCCATCGAAGCCACCATTGTATTTATTGACATTTGCAGCTTTACATCGCTTACAGAAAACGCACAGGCAGATAAGGTTGTAAGCCTGCTTAACCGGTATTTTGATGTCATGGTAAAAGAAATCATCAGCCAGGGCGGATATGTTGATAAATTTATCGGAGATGCCATTATGGCTGTATTCCGGGGCGATTTCCACCTCGACAGGGCCGTGGAAGCCTGCCTGGCTGTCATGAAACAAATAGAACAACTTCCCGATATTTCTAAAGAATTGGATTTTCACCCAAAAGTATCCATTGGGATCAACAGTGGCGTGGTTATTTCAGGTAATATTGGTTCTGCCAGCCTTCGCCGGTTGGACTATACTGTTATAGGAGATGTGGTAAACACCGCTCAGCGCCTGCAATCTGCAGCCCAGGCAGGCCAGATTATAATCGGGGAAAGCGCATATGAGCAAATTAAAGAATCCTTTATGTGCCGGAAAGTCGGGGAGATGAATTTGAAAAATAAGCAGAAACCAATAACAGTTTATGAAGTGATAAATTAAAACGAAAATAAATTCACTTTTTTCGGCCACAGAAGAAAATAAATCATCTTTATTGGTGAAATTTTTGTCCCTAACAGGCCAGCTTTTAATCAATTAATTCAATTAATTCAATTTGGCTGCGAATAGATTCTCTTCATCTACCATGCCATACTCGAATTGACCCAGATCGTCGAGTGTCTTTATCACCGATTCATAAACATTGGGCTGGAGTTTCATCACCAATGTCAGGTTTGGGGCAGATGCAATAAACCGTCTGGCACCCCGCACCACTTCGTCTTCCATGTTTTCTGCGTTCAGCTTGATTAATACATGATCGTCTTTCGAAATTTCCAGCTTTCTGATCAAAGAATCGAGGTTGCGTATTTTAACGGTGCAGTTAGCTTCTTCTGCATTGATAGCCAGGCGTGATGCAGATGTATCAATAGGGCTGAATATAAACGATGCTTCGCGAATGTTGCATCCCAAACCATATGGATATGTTTGCACAAGACTATTAAGGTTATTCAGCTTGATATTTTTCAATAAGGAATGGTAATTGCTGGTTACAGGTTCGAAAGCATAACACCGGGTTTGCTTCTTTGCCAGGAAAATAATGTTATTGCCAATACCAGAACCTATATCGATAAAAACATCAAAATGATGCTTTTGCCGAAGTATAAAATCTTTGAAGCCTTGCTGGCAGGTATAATTGGCAAATTTAAAGTCGTTGGTGTCTTTGCGGCAAAAGAACCATCCCGTTCTGCCTTTTACAAGGCGATCGTTGCCAGAGGGCCGCTGCCAGACTAAGTATGACACCGAGTCGAACACCGAAATAATGTCGCCGTATCTGAGGTATTCTATAAGATATTGAAAGTATGTATTTAGTTTTTTCATACAATAACTTTTTCAGGTAGAGAACATATCATAAGCGTTTGGCAATAAAGTTGGGATTTAGCAAAGATTTTTTATTGTAACTCAACGAAGAGCCATTTGCGGCTTCGGTTACCTTGCCGCCTGCTTGTTCGATAATAGCTTGGCCTGCTGCAGTGTCCCATTCCATGGTTGGTCCAAAGCGGGGATATACCTGGCAGGATCCATCGGCCACAGCACATAATTTCAGTGCGCTTCCACGCGGGACAATGCTCAAAAGCGGATACAGTTGTTTCAGTTTACCAATAAAATTGCTGGTTTCAGCATTCAGGTGCGATCGGCTGCACTGAACAACAAATTCCTTATCACTACTAAGTAACGGTAGTTTTTTTGACGTTGCGATAATATCAGTGAGAGAAAGCATTGCCATATCCTCGGATAAAGCAATGCGTGTGTAAAACGAACCAAACGAAGTCATGCCAAAATATATTTCACCTGTGGCTGGGGCATATACAACACCTAATACCGGTTTTTGCTCCAGGATAAGGGCAATATTTACAGTAAATTCATCGCTGCGACGAACAAATTCCTTTGTGCCATCAAGCGGATCAACCATCCAAAGCATTTTCCAGAATTGCCTGTGGGTATATTCCACACTTGCAGATTCCTCGCTAAGCACAGGAATTCCGGTAATAGCAAGGTGGTCATTTATAATATGACCGGCAGTTGTATCAGCAATTGTAAGTGGGCTCAGGTCGCTTTTATAAGTTACATCAAAATCGGTACTGTAAATTTCCAGGATGGCCTTGCCAGCTGATAAAGCTGCTTCCAACGCTATGTGCAATAAATCATTGTTCGGAAACATGGGCGCATCATTTGTTTCCATCAGGCTAATTTTTTTTAGAAGCTAAGGAAATGTATTGTCCCCATTTCGAAATAATCTTGCGGATTTCATTTATAATTATTGGTTTGCTTATGTAATCGTCCATTCCATTTTCAAGGCAGGTTTGTTCAACTCCGTTCATTGCATTGGCCGTCATGGCAATAATGAGCGGTTGAAGTTTGCTTTTTTGGGCACGTATGGCAGATGTAGTTTCATAACCGTCCATCAGGGGCATTTGAATATCCATAAAGATTAAATCATATTTTGTATTATCGATACATTCAAGTACTTCAATTCCGTTGGATGCCAAATCAATAGAGTAACCAATCATTTCGAAAACCTTTCTCACTATACGCTGATTGATCATATTGTCATCAGCCACTAATATACGCATCGGGTAAATGCTGGCCAGGTTTTTCTCTATGAGATTTTCGGGACTTGGTGCAACAACTTTTGGTACAGGTGGATTAGTTAAAAAGACTTTACCAATAGCCTCTGCAAGTTCCGAAAATTTTACCGGACTGCTTACAGAACTTGCAATTTGTCTCACATTTTCTTTCGTGTGATGGAAGAATCCCATCGGCGTTATCATTATTACAGGTGCAGGATTGGCATTCTTGTTTGCACGCAAGTTTGCAATAACCTGTGGTTCGGTCTTATCCATCTTCTCCTTGCTGATAATCAACAGATCAATGGAGTTGGTTTTTACAGAGTTCAAGGCCTCGTGCGGGTCGCTGATACAAATCGGGTTCATGCCCCAATGCTTGAGCTGCCTGGCCATAAAAAGGGCGGAAGTATCATCGGACAGCGCGATAAGCACATTCTTATTACAAAGGGAATCATTCGGGAAGAGTGGTTTCTTTTTGCTTACATGATTATCAACAAGTTTTGAATGAAACGAGAAATGGAATGTAGATCCTTCGCCTTGCTCGCTTTCGGCGCTTATTCCCCCATTCATCAAACCTGCAAGTTGGGACGAAATGGCTAAGCCAATTGCGGAACTGCCATATGTGCGCGATGTTGACGAATCGCATTGGGTAAGATGTCCGAATAATTCATCAAGCTGCCTGGCCGACATGCCAATACCGGTATCTTTTACGTTGATACAAATCTCCATTTCCTGGCCTTTATCCAATAGCTGTTCAGCTGTAATGACAATTTCACCAGAACCTGTAAATTTAATGGCATTGCTAACCAGGTTAATCAATACTTGCTTCGCGCGGGCTTCGTCGCCAATAATATTTGTCTGTAAAGCCGGATCAATAAAATAATGGATACCCAATTGTTTCTCATAAGCACGATGAGCAAGCAATTCAATCACATTTTCGATGAGCAGCCTGAGGTCGAAGGGACTTTCATCAATATCCATTTTCCCCGATTCAATTTTAGAAAAATCGAGAATGTCATTTATAATAGCCAAGAGGGTTTCGCTGCATGTTTCCATAATATGAACGTACTCATGCTGCATTGTCGAGAGATTTGTCTGAAGAAGCAAACCTGCCATTCCGATAACACCATTCATCGGTGTGCGGATTTCGTGGCTCATAGTTGCTAAAAAATCAGATTTAGCCAGGTTGGCACTTACGGCCATTTGCATGGCATTAGCCAGCACTTCGCGATTCTTTTGCTGATGAAGAGCACCTCCCAGAATAGCAGCGAAATTTTTCAGGTTTTTCTCAGCATCTTCATCCCAGGTCGATAATTTATTATCCTGTACAAAAACCAGGATTCCCCAAAAGACATTGGTGGCAAAAACCGGCATTACAAGCACCTGCATCTGGTATAACGGATGAGCAACATGGCGCATTGTTGTGAGTAAGTTCCCTGCAATTTCTTTTACAGTATTACCTTTGGAGAGTTGATCGATATGACGTTCAAGGTTCATGTCTTCAGCAAACTCATTTATAGGATTGCGTTGGTCCGAAATCCTTGCAAAGTTGGAATGTGCAAACAGGGTAAATTCAGCGGATTGTTTATCTTCTCTTTTCTTAAACCCGAATAGTAGCAAATGATTTATATCGAAGGCGTCGCCAATTCTGTCCAGGGCTATCTCCAGCGCACTTCCAAAATCGTTTCCGTTCAGCAGTATTTCTGTGGATTCACTGATTGAAATCAATTCCCTGTTTCGTTTTTGCAGCTTATGGTCTGTTGGAGTCATTGCAGTAGTTTGAATTATGAGTTAGTTGAGTTGGGGCAAGTAGTGGATAATATGATGCTAATGTTCCTTTGTTTTGCTGTGTAGGGTAGTTCTTGGGTTGAATTTCCAAGCAATAATTTTGTAAGGTTTATTTTGATGTTTATCCGGGTTTTGCTTTTCCTTCGCTTTTCAGTTATTTCCTGCTCAGTGGTGCAAATTTTATCTTCTTTTTATTATTAATGGTTGCTTGGCGAATAGGTAATATTAGCAGCCATTGTATGGCATAAATTTGCCTGTAAGGCTATGGCAGAAGATGCTGAGATGAGAAATCAGAAATGAACAATGTTTAATATGTAGTTTAACGAACAGAATCGCTATAATAGCCATGGGCCGGGATAAATAATGATGGCTACCGATAGTAGGGGAGAAGTTTCTATTTCCGTTTTTCGGAGAGTTCTTTCAAGGCATTCATTTCGTCGCGCAGGCGGGCGGCCTCATAAAAGTCTAGTTCTTTAGCTGCTTTTTCCATGGAGCGGCGTGTCTGGGCAATCAATTTCTGCAATTGATCGGCCGACATATAATTAACTACAGGATCGGCAGCAATATCAATATTTGTATTTTCGATATACGGCTTTGGTGCCTTGCCAAGGGAATTGGCAACAGAAGTCTGCCCCATGATGGATTCCGTGCTCTTGCTGATTTGCGTTGGCGTAATGTTATTCGCCAGGTTATAGGCAGCTTGCTTCTCGCGCTTGCGTGTGGTTTCGTCGATGGTGCGCTGCATGGAAGAAGTAACCTTGTCGGCATACATGATCACGCGGCTGTTCAGGTTGCGTGCTGCACGGCCTGCTGTTTGCGTTAGCGATCGCTCCGAACGCAGAAAGCCTTCTTTATCGGCATCCAAAATGGCTACAAGCGATACTTCGGGGAGATCGAGGCCTTCGCGCAGCAGGTTTACGCCCACGAGTACATCAAACTTGCCCAAACGCAGATCGCGCAGAATTTCTACACGTTCGAGGGTATCAACATCGGAATGGATGTAGCGGCATTTTATATTAAGCCGGCCCATATACTTGGTGAGTTCTTCGGCCATGCGCTTAGTAAGTGTGGTCACCAAAGTTCGTTCGTTTATTTTTACGCGTTTATCAATTTCATCGAGCAAGTCGTCCACCTGGTTCAGGCTGGGACGCACCTCGATCAATGGGTCGAGCAAGCCGGTTGGCCGGATCAGTTGTTCAACAATAATTCCTTCGGATTGCATTAACTCATAGTCGGCAGGCGTGGCGCTGACATAAATTACCTGATCCGTCATAGCTTCAAATTCTTCAAATTTCAGAGGGCGGTTATCGATGGCCGATGGCAACCTGAAGCCATAATCCACAAGTGTAATCTTGCGGGAGCGATCGCCACCATACATGGCCCTTACCTGAGGAATGGTTACATGGCTTTCGTCAATCACCACCAGGAAATCTTTCGGGAAATAATCGATCAGGCAGAATGGACGTGAGCCGGCAGCGCGACCGTCGAAATAACGTGAATAGTTTTCGATGCCGGAGCAATAGCCGAGTTCGCGCATCATCTCCATATCATAAGTCACACGATCCTCCAGCCGCTTGGCTTCGAGCCCTTTTCCCGTTTCCCGGAAGTAATCCACCTGCTTCATCAGGTCGTCCTGAATCTCGAAAATGGCACCTTTCATTTTATCCTTGGAGGTAATGAAAATATTTGCCGGGTAGATGGAAAGGTTATCTACAGTATCGATGCGGCTTCCACTAACCGGATCAAACGATTCTATCGCTTCAACATCATCCCCATAAAAAATAATACGATAAGCAATATCGGCATAGGCCGGAAATACATCCACCGAGTCTCCCTTTACACGGAAAGTTCCGCGTGAGAATTCGATATCGTTGCGGGCATAAAGGCTTTCGACAAGTGAATAAAGGAATTTGTTCCTGCTTACCCGTTCACCGGTAACAACGCGGATCACGCTATTGGAGAAATCTTCGGGATTACCGATACCATAAATGCACGAAACGGATGAAACTACAATAACATCGCGACGGCCGGAGAGCAATGCAGACGATGCGCTGAGCCGCAATTTTTCGATCTCTTCGTTTATCGATAAGTCTTTTTCGATATAAGTATTCGTAGAAGGAATAAATGCTTCGGGTTGGTAATAGTCATAGTAAGATACAAAGTATTCCACGGCATTTTCCGGAAAAAACTGTTTAAATTCGCCGTAAAGCTGGGCTGCCAGGGTTTTATTGTGGCTCAGAATAAGCGTGGGGCGCTGTACCTCGGCAATAACATTGGCAATGGTGAAGGTTTTACCTGATCCGGTAACGCCAAGCAGGGTTTGCGCCTGTTCGCCTCTTTGCAGTCCTTCTATCAATTGCCGGATAGCATCCGGTTGGTCGCCGGTTGGGGAAAAATCGGATGTCAGCTTAAACTGCATTTCAACTGGATTAGTTTACACAAAAATACGATTTTGTTGGGTAAGGCTGTAGGCATTTAGGCTGATAGACTGTAGGAAAAAAGTTCTTTATTCAAAAGACTTGCTTCAAACAATAAGAAAATGTAAGCTATTATTATATCCATGTCCTGAGCTAACAGCCTAACAGTCTAACAGTCTAATTACCTCCAATCCGTCTGCTAATCTTCACAACAACAGGCAGATGGTCGGAAAGATTAGTATAAATTGTCTTATGCTCTTCGAACACAAAACAGGGGCTGGCCATTACATAATCAATACGCAGCGGAAAGGAACTTTCGCCATATGTTCGCCCAAAGCCTTGTCCGCGGGACACGAAGC
>DASVHX010000086.1:0-2263 GCA_036382355.1 Bacteroidales bacterium | reverse complement strand
TCTACCTGGGTGCTGTGCCTGCTAATTTCACATATGCCGGAAAATCCTATACTGCTATTTCTTTCCGCGATATGAATGCCTTTAATCCGGACGATTACGTGGAAATAACTTCCTATACACATCATCCGTTTTATACAAAATTCAGTCTCGAAATCCCCGACAACTGGTCCATGGGCGAATATTACAACCTGCCCATTGACGAACTGATGGAAGTGGTGAATAACGCACTGCAATCGGGCTTTACTGTTGCCTGGGATGGAGATGTAAGTGATAAAGGATTCTCACATAACAATGGCGTTGCAGTGGTTCCTAACATCTCTCTTACCGATATGGAGAATAGCGAAAAATCGAAATGGGAGAAACTTACAGAGAAAGAACGCAGCCGTCAACTCTATAGTTTCACCAAACCTGTACCTGAAAAGAAAGTTACCCAGGAAATGCGACAGAATGCTTTCGACAACTATTCCACTACTGACGATCACCTGATGCACCTTACAGGCATTGTGCACGATCAGAACGGAACAAGGTATTATATTACAAAAAATTCGTGGGGAGCAGAAAGCAACGAATTCGGAGGCTTCCTCAACATGTCTGAATCTTACCTGAGATTGAATACAATCGCCATCATGGTTCATAAAGATGCTATTCCAAAATCGCTGGCGAAAAAACTAGCTATTCGTTAATTATTTCTTCCTGGCGATAAATTCTCGTCTTTGAATTACCTTTCCAGCGGACGACTAAAGATTCTGAGCTGCTACTTTAACTTTTTTTAGCAACCCCATTTAACATTTTTTAACAGCGGGTGTGCTTCTGAACCTATTACCAATCGCTACTTTTGCCATATAAAATCAATAAGAGCCATGGTAGAAACTGATATTAAGGAATTGAATGACCGCATACAGCGTGAGAGCGCGTTTGTGGACCTTCTTACCATCGAAATGCACAAAGTGATTGTTGGGCAGAAGCAGATGATCGAGCGATTGCTCATAGGCTTGCTCACAAATGGTCATATTTTGCTTGAAGGTGTTCCAGGTCTCGCTAAAACGCTGGCCATTAAAACACTGGCCAATATCATTGATGCAAAATTCAGCCGTATCCAATTTACACCGGACCTTCTTCCTGCCGACCTTATTGGTACGCTGATTTACAGCCAGAAAAACGAAGAATTTGTTGTCAGGAAAGGCCCTATTTTCGCCAATTTCATTTTGGCAGATGAAATAAACCGTTCGCCGGCCAAGGTGCAAAGCGCTCTGCTGGAAGCTATGCAGGAGCGGCAGGTAACCATTGGCGACCAAACTTTTAAATTACCGGAGCCTTTTCTTGTACTTGCCACACAAAATCCTATCGAGCAGGAAGGTACTTATCCGCTTCCCGAAGCCCAGGTGGACCGCTTTATGCTGAAAGTAGTGATAACGTATCCTCAGAAGCAGGAAGAAAAAATGATCATGCGACAGAATATTGCCCAGGAGAGCTTGAATACACAAGCCATTATTAAACCTGCAGATATTACTAAAGCCCGAAACATAGTTCGCGAAGTATATCTTGATGAGAAAATTGAAAATTACATCACCGACATTGTATTTGCTTCTCGTTTTCCAGCGGAGTATAAACTCAAGAAATTTGAAAACCTTATCTCTTATGGAGCTTCACCGCGTGCCTCAATTAACCTGGCACTTGCATCTAAAGCGTATGCCTTTATAAAACGCCGTGGCTATGTTATACCGGAAGACGTACGTGCTGTTGCGCTTGATGTAATGCGCCATCGTATCGGGCTAACCTACGAAGCTGAAGCCGAACAGATTACAACAGAAAACATCATCAACGAAATTCTCAATACCGTAGAAGTTCCCTAATTTTAGCGAAAGGTAAATAGAGTGGAAACATCGGATATCCTGAAGAAAGTCCGCAAAATCGAAATTAAAACCCGGGGGCTGTCGCAGCATGTTTTCTCCGGACAATACCATAGTGCCTTTAAGGGCCGTGGGATGGCTTTTAGCGAAGTTCGCGAATACCAATATGGTGACGACATTCGCAATATCGATTGGAACGTTACTGCCCGTTTTAATCATCCCTATATTAAGGTTTTCGACGAAGAACGTGAACTTACTGTAATGCTTCTGATTGATGTGAGTGGTTCAAATGGATTTGGCACAGGTCGTCAGCTAAAAGAGGAACAAATGCTCGAAATTGCAGCCGTTCTGGCTTTTTCCGCTATTCAGAATAACGATAAGGTAGGTGTAATCTTTTTTAGCGACAGGGTAGA
>DASVHX010000085.1:0-6250 GCA_036382355.1 Bacteroidales bacterium | reverse complement strand
GCTTACCAGCTCATCATAGATGAACGAAAAATCGATGAGCTCGTTAATTTTTCGTAGAAGATTATCCTTGGGTACGATAAGATCATATAAATCTGAGTATGTACTCAGCTGGAGGTTTTGTTTTTGTGCTAACATTTAAGTGCCTTTGTTTGAGACTCAAAGGTACGAAAAAAAGCAGCAAAGTACAAGGTTTAAACTTGTGCTTTACTGCTTTTAGTTTAATAATTATGTCCAAGGGACTTTTTCAGTGCCCTCCTTTTCAGGTAGGAGAGACAATTAACAAGTAAGACCAAAAGCTATGAACCAAATCAGCAATACGATTAATTTATTTCCTTTGAACAAGAGGTAAAATTTGACCTGCTCACATGAGAATATTCACTCCATCCTGAACGATTGTTCAATCAATTTTCAATGGAGGGCCAACAACTTTCATATCGCATTCTTCAAAAACCCTGGCTATTTCCACCGCAGTCGGCGGTGAAGTCCATGCATCCGTTTTCCTGAAAAACTCTTCCATTTTGCCTGCCGGCTGATAGGTAACTATCAACCGACCTTTTTCGGTGAGATGAACAAAGGCATGTTGGACTTTTCGCGGAAGGAATATGGTGTCGCCAGCCGAAAGCTGATATTTGTCTTCGTCTACCTGGAACAAATAATTTCCTTCAATCACATAGAACATTTCATCCTGGTAAGGATGTATATGCAAGGGAGGACCTCCTTTCGGGGTATACCCGGTCTGTTCAAAAACAGCCAGGGCTCCGTCGGTATCTTTTGCTGAAATTTTAATGTCGAGGACATTCAGCGTAACGCCCTTCATCTTTAAGTGCTGCCCGGATCTGCTTTCACCCGAATTAACCTTAAAACCTTTATCGGTTCTCTCCATAATAGGGATTTTTATTTTTGCTAATAAAGTCATGGGATAAAAAGTAAGGGCAGCAAGGATAAAATTACTTCGCTTCATGTTGATCTGGGATAAATATTATGCTTACTTGCTGAATTTTGGGCGAATAGGTTTTACAAACACATGATTTCATAACAAAATAACTTGGATTGTGTTCAAAACAAACTTGCCGGATAATCTCAGTCCAGTTGCTTTTCAATACTTACCTTTGCAGCATATTAATCTATCAACAGAACCTTGTCCAACCTACCTATCGATAGCTGGCTCCCTCTCACACGCGACGAAATGCTATGGCGTGGCTGGGAACAACCGGATGTAATTCTCATTTCGGGCGATGCTTACGTGGATCATCCTGCCTTCGGCACTGCGGTGATTGGTCGCGTTATTGAATCTCTGGGCTATAAAGTGGTGATTGTGGCCCAGCCCAACTGGCAGGACGACCTGCGCGATTTCCGCAAGTTTGGCATCCCACGCCTGTGCTTTGCAGTGAGTTCGGGCAATATGGACAGCATGGTAAACCACTACACTGCCAATATCCGCTTGCGTTCCGACGATGCCTATACACCCGGTGGCAAAGCCGGCTTCCGCCCCGATTATGCCACAACTGTTTACACAAAATTATTACGCAGCATCTATCCTGATGTACCGGTGATTATCGGCGGAATTGAAGCAAGTATGCGCCGCCTCACGCATTACGACTATTGGAGCAATAAACTCATGCCATCCATACTGGCCGATAGCGGTGCCGATTTGCTGCTTTACGGCATGGCCGAAAAATCGCTAAAGGAAGTGCTCTCCCGCCTGGATGTGCATCATGCTATCAGCCAATTAATAAATATACCACAAACAGTTTTCCGCTGCGCTGTTGCTTCGGTGCCGCCAAATGCAGAATGGAAAACAATACAATTGCCTTCGCATGAGAAATGCCTTTCGGATAAAGTAGCTTTTGCAATGTCCTTTAAACACATCGAGCAGGAATCGAACCGTATACATGCCAGCCGGCTTGTGCAGGAAGTAGGGCAGGAGGCTGTTGTTGTAAATCCGCCATACCCACCAATGGCAACAGGAGAGTTGGATGCCGTGTACGATCTGCCTTACACGCGCCTTCCGCATCCGCGTTACGCCAAACGTGGCGTGATACCAGCTTACGAAATGATCCGTCATTCTATCACCATCCACCGCGGATGTTTCGGGGGGTGCGCCTTTTGTACGATATCGGCCCACCAGGGAAAGTTTGTGGCCAGCCGCTCGGAGGTTTCCATCATAAGCGAAGTGGACGCCGTAACGCGCATGCCCGATTTTAAAGGTTATATCAGCGATCTTGGCGGGCCATCTGCCAATATGTACCGTATGCAAGGCAATGATCTTGAGATGTGCGAAAAATGCAGCAGGCCTTCGTGTATCTATCCTTCCATTTGTTCGAACCTTAACATCGACCATAAACCACTTGCCCGTCTTTATAAGTTGGCAGCTTCCAGACCGGGTGTGAAGAAAGTAATTGTGAGTTCCGGCGTGCGCTACGATATGCTGCTCGCACGCAATGCTGCGGATGATGCCCAATTCGGGTTAACTGCCTATACCCGGCAACTGGTCGCCAACCACGTTTCGGGTCGGTTAAAAGTGGCGCCCGAGCATACTTCCGACGAGGTGCTAAAAATTATGCGTAAGCCTTCGTTTAAGTTATTCAGGGAATTCAGGCAGAAATTTGATACCATCAATCGCGAATGCGGCCTTCAGCAGCAGTTGATACCTTACTTTATTTCGAGCCACCCGGGAAGCCAGATAGAAGATATGGCGCATCTTGCCGCAGCAACCAAGGATATGGGGTTCAGGCTTGAACAGGTGCAGGATATGACGCCCACTCCCATGACACTGGCAAGTGTAATTTATTATTCGGGAATTCACCCCTTCACTGGGAAGCCTGTATTTACGGCTCGCACCAAAGAAGAGAAACTGGCACAACACCGTTTTTTCTTCTGGTACAAACCCGAGAACAGGCCATGGATTAAATCGAGCCTCCAACGCATTGGCCGTGCCGACCTGGCGCAACAGCTTCTTGGCAGGCCAGGTGCTGAAAAAAGGCATTAACCTTTCTTCTAATTGCATAAATTATGAAAGCAACAGGCAATTAGCCATTGGCTCTTAGCTGTTAGCACATTCCGTTAATAAAATATAAGCCATTTATTTAAACAGAGATGCCTGAAGCCAACAGCTAATGGCCAATAGCCAAAAGCCCCGATCCTATATATCGCAAATTACTTCGTCTCCATTACCCAATAACCCCATGGTTGTAAAGTTAGATTGAGGTTACTACTGTTGAGTGTGAATTCAGCTTTGCTAAAAACATCCGTGTAATCGCCGTCGGCATTACTATCTTTCAGGTTCAACATTACTTTGGCAGGACTTAGGTTGAGAATTACAACCACCCTTTTATCTCCTTTTTCGCGCATGAACGATAAAACCTTGCGTGGTTCGGAATTGGCCAGCGGAACAAATGTTCCTCCGTACGGAGGATTCCAGATGGCTTCGTTTTCGTGCTTAAGTGCATTTAGTGTTTTGTAGAATGCAGAAAAGTCTCTTAAGCCCCAATTGATCGTGTCCTTAGCGAAAAATCTCAGGCGCTTTTGCAGACCGGCTTCCTGTCCATTGTATATAAGCGGCATTCCGGGTAGCGTATAAGTGAGAATAGCCATGGCATTCTCGCCTTCGCCGAATTTCTCCTTTGCTGTGCCGTTCCAGGAATTCTCGTCGTGGTTGCTGATAAAATTCATCTTCACGGCATCTTTTGGATATATGGAATCTATCTTCTGCTGCAGTTTAATGATTGACTTCACGGAATCCTGTCCTTTGGCCACTTTCGCCATCAGGCTATGCATATTCCAGCCGTAATCCATGTCGAAGGCGGTCTTGCACATGTCCTTGGTTCCTTCATTTTCGGCCAGCATAAACATAGGTTTGGTTTTTTGAAGCTCGGCGCGTGCCTCTTCCCAGAAATCAACTGGTACTTCCCCTGCAACATCGCAGCGAAATCCATCGATATTGCAATTGTCGACCCAGTATTTCATCGATTCGATCATGGCTTTGCGCATGTCCTTGTTTTTGTAATTCAACTTGGCCACGTCAGTCCAATCAAAAGCCGAAAGGATTTTGCCGGTACTGTCCTGCACATACCAATCGGGATGCTCGGTTATCCATTTATTATCCCATGCGGAATGATTTGCAACCCAGTCGATGATAACTTTGAAGCCCATTTCGTGCGCTTTGGTAACGAGAGCTTTAAAATCTGCTTCGGTGCCATATTCAGGATTAACACCTTTATAGTCGCGCACAGAATAGTAACTCCCAAGGCTGGTCTTGCTTCCTTCCGGAAACTTGCGGTTTTTCTCGCCAATAGGATGGATGGGCATAAACCAGAGAATATCAACGCCAAGCTCCTTAAGACGTGGCAAACTGGTTTCAAATGCTTTGAAGGTGCCTTCGGGTGAAAATTGGCGGGTGTTCACTTCGTAGATAACTGCGTTCTTGGCCCAATCCGGATAGCGCGCCGTGAGGGCGTCTCCTGCTTGTTTGGCTTTGCAGGAGAATAAGATGAGTGGCAAACAGGCCACAATGGCCAGTTTTGAAAAGATGTTTTTCATGATGTTTGTTTTATTGGATTGCTGTTTATCTGGTTTTCGTTTAGTGCAATTAAATATGTGATTCAAATTAATAATTCCATTACTTTGTGATTCTTTGTGTCTTCGCGGCTATTCTTTTTTCATCTTCCAAAATAAAGTTATTGCCATATAGGCTCTATGGCTCTGAGTAACACAAAGAGAGTTATTTCTTGATTTCAAAGCCAATCTTCGATTTAAATTCTTATTTAATTATTTCAATTTTAATTGGTTCTCCTTTCCATTGGAAATGAATTTTAAGCCATCCATCCGTGAATTGGTAATTATTTTTTCCGGATAATTCTGATGATGATTTTTTAATTTCTTTTCCGTTGATCACCACTTTTGCCGGTCCTGATTTTTTTCTTACTTCAAATGTCATTTTGCGTTCTGCTGGCATTCCCTTCCAGCTACCTTTTTTGGAAAGATTGATGTTAATTTGTTGATCTTTCTGTATTCCCTGGTAGGAAATCAGTTCGTAATTATTTTCTTTCAATGCCAGGTTATCCATGCCATCATCTTCGTATTGCACGAACTCAGAATTACCTTTTGGATAATAGCGAATACGGAATTCGTCTGACTTATAATTGTCAACTGAGTTTATTGACTTCATCATTGGGATGAAACTCCCAGCTTTTACAAATACAGGTAGATCTTCCAGTGTGAGCTGATAATGCAGCCATTGCTTGCCTGCGTATTCTTTCCCATTATTAAAATCGAACCATTGCCCTTCCGGAAGGTAGATTTTAAGGCTTGTTATACCTTTTACAGTCACAGGTGCTACCAGCAAATTATCGCCCCAGAGGTATTCGTTGCTAATTCGAAGCGTAGCAGTATCTTCAGCATAGGAATAAAATAATGGCCGCATCAAGGGAGCGCCTGTCGTGGCATTTTGCCATGCAAGCGTGTAATTATAAGGCATCATGGTATAGCGCAGTTTCATATACTTACGGACGATTTCCTGTGTTTTCTCGCTCCAGAAAACCGGTTCGCTGGGGATGACAGAGCCATGAGGCCGAAGAATTGGCGTAAACACGGCAAACTGGAGCCAGCGCGTATAGAGTTCATCGTCTTTAACACCTTGTGCAAAACCGCCTGCATCGGAATGGATATAGCCAAGGCCATTCATGCTCATAGTGAGCAACAGCGGAAGCTGAGCCTGCAACCCGCCCCAGCTGCGGGAAACATCACCAGTCCATGGATATGCTGCAAACCGCTGCGAACCGGCGAAACCAGAACGCTGCAAATGAAAAAGCCGGGTATGTGGGTAATTTTCGGCATATTTATCGAAAAGCATCTTATCCCAGTTGTGTCCATAGATGTTATGAACCTGATCGGATTTCCCGTTTACATGATAAATGTCTGCAGGGTGGCTTTCCGGCTCGCCCAGATCGCCCCACCAGGCAGCCACCCCGATATCAATTTGCTTCTTGTATTTCTGCCAGAACCAATCGCGGGCAGCAGGTTTGAAGATGTCAATCAAACTACCTGCCCCGAAATAGAATTGTTTATCTAAATAAGTTCTTCCTAAGCTATCAGTTACAAAAATCTTTTTGGCATCAGCATCCTTGTAATTAGGCAAAGAGTCAATTACATAAGGTTCGGTGATTAGAATTGTTTTTACACCTTGTTTCTTAAACTTGCTGATCATCCCAACCGGATCGGGCCAGTTGCGTTTGTACCAGTCCAGATTTCC
>DASVHX010000084.1:0-2616 GCA_036382355.1 Bacteroidales bacterium | reverse complement strand
TTCCTGTTGGTGTCCCACCAGCAGAAACAGGCCCGAGTGAACTGACACCAAGACAATTAGCCGTTATGCCAAGTTTTAATTTACCAGAAAGCAATCCGTCTTCATTAGTAACGACAGGCGTTATAAAAGCGCCACCACCGGCAAGTTTCATTTGCTGGGCGATAAGATTTGCGTACGAATAACTCTGCCCTGAAGTATATAAAGCACCGTTGGAATATCCTGCAGTTAGTGAATTACCTAAAGCAACATACCTGCTGAAGTCGGCACTTCCTGTTGAAGGCTCAAATTTATCCATTTTGGGCTCGCATGATGAAAGTAGAGCCACTCCTGCTATAAAGAAAAAAGTTTTGAAAATATATTTCATAATATCCTTGTATTTATGTTAGAAATTGTAGGTTAACCCAAATCCGGGAATGTAAGTCCTTGATTTGTATGTACCGCTAAAATTATCAGGAGCATAAGTAACCGCTGTTTCTTTTCCCATAAGGTAAAGAAATGACATATCAATACTCAGATGCTTGACGGGCATAATGGAGAACCCTGCAGTAAGGGCAAAATTATCAAGGCTGGGTGTTTCGGGCGAGAAATACATTTTATTCACTGGCGATGGATCATAATACCCACCAACCCTTAAGGTAAAGAACGAGCAGGTTTTATACTCCGCTCCAAGACGGTAAATTACCGTGTTCTTGTATAGGCGTGGACCTTTTGAATCAGCTAGAGCAGGAGTATTGGTCTCAAAATCAAATGATAAGGAATCATAAGCATCCCAAAGCACATTATTAATGCTTAATGCGAGCGTTAATTTATCTGAAAATTCATAAGACATTCCGAAATCGAGATTTCCAGGCAATGGGAGGCTGGTATTTACTTTATTGTTTGCAGGGAAATTTCCACTTAATGAGACTGGTACAACAAATTTGGCATCTCCACCTTTGACATTCATCATTATTTTAGAGCGATAATCGATTCCCACGCTAAGTTTTGCAGTCGGTTTAACAAAAATGCCAGCATTAAAACCCCAATTATGTGTCTTTCCCGAGATTGAAACTTCTCCATCTCCATTTGCTCCGCTTACAGGCAAAGCTTTGTTAAGTTCCACATCGCCTGTTGCATATACGATGCCTAACCCAATACCAAAAAACTCGTTAAGTTTGATAGATAGCGTCGGCTGAAAAAATATTGCTTTCAGCTTCAGATCTGTGATTAGATATCTGCCTGCCCATTCTTTTCCCCAATTGAGGCTGTTACCATAAGGTGTGTTTATTGCAAGTCCAAAATTCATGAACTTGTTGATGCTGGCCGCTCCATAAAAATAAAAGGGAGTGCCAATTTTGTTGTCTGTGGTTGCTTCATACGCAGATGGCCATGTTTTCTGAAACTTTGTTATAGAACGGATTGGACTAACGCCAGCAGCAAAACTAAATTTTTGGGGCGTAAACGACAATGCCCCTGGATTGTAAAATATGCAACTCGCATCCCAGGCCAGAGATGTTCCTACCAGCCCCATACCAATTTGCTTTTGCCCATGCAACCCTACCTGATATCCACCAGCTGTTGCTGTCCAGGATATCAATGCAAATAAAATAAGCATGAAAATGTTTCTTCTCATAGATTCTGATTTTAAGTTAAAATTTGTCGCAAGTTATTAAATAGTATCAATATGACAATCAATAGCATAAAAATATACATCTATATACATATGAATTGAAGTAAACCATTGATTCACTTTGTACTAAATACCTAAGTGTTGAATCAAAAGATTTGACCAGAATTGGCTGATGATAAAAAAAGGTAACAGGCAAGGCTTCCGGCTATTCTTAATGAAAGCTGAGCTATTGATTATAAACTTGAATAAACTTATTGAGGAAGTAGAATGTCTTTTATCCGCGGGGGATTACCTTTCACAAAACTGGTAACCACAGAACTTACATTTGCCATCATTTCTTAACCCAGGACAAGAAACAGTATAACCCTGACGGGTTACCAAAAGGTTAGCGCAAACCGGGCAATGGGAGTCGCTGTATTCAGAATGGATATTCCCCAAATAAACGAACTTTAATTTTTCACGCGCTATTTCTGTAAATTTATCGAGGGTATATAAAGGTGTTGGTTCAATTCCCAATCTATATCGGGGGAAATAGCGTGAAAGATGGAGGATAGTGTTTTCTCCTAATTCAGCAGCAATCCATTGTATCATTGCCTCAAATTCGGCTTCATTATCATTTAGCTGAGGAACCACAAGGTTTACAATCTCGAGATGCTTCCCTGCCTGTCTTATTTGTTTCAGGCAGTTTAATACAGGAGCTAACGTTCCAGCCGAAATCTTACGATAAAACGATTCGTTAAAACCCTTTAGATCAACACTGAAGGCATCGATAAAAGGCAGTAACCCGCTGAGTGGCCCTTCATTTATGAAACCATTTGTAACCATCACATTTTTCAGTCCGGCTGTATGTGCGGCCATCGCCGTATCGAGTATATACTCGAACCAAATCACAGGTTCGTTGTAAGTGTATGCAATTCCAATATTCTGAGGATACCGGAGTGCTTCGGTAACAATTTGCGTAGGCGAATAGGTTTCTGCTACTTGATAGGTGCCAAAATCAGCCTGCG
>DASVHX010000083.1:0-4766 GCA_036382355.1 Bacteroidales bacterium | reverse complement strand
CGCACCTGCGCAAATACTTATTTGATCTCTATTACACTGAACTGACTGACCGAAGGCTTTCATTTGGCATTGTAAAAGGCATTGGAGAGGCCCGGCTCGAATGTGCCGTTGAAATTATAAATCGCTTGATTCATGCGTAAGTCGCCGGCCTTAACAGGATATCTTTTTGCGTTTGCCGCCACTCTGGCAGGCTCCACAGTCTATATTTTCAGCAAAGCTGCGTTTTCGGAAGTCAGCCTGCCACAGTTCGGCGTTTACTGGTTCAGCATGGCCCTCGCATGGAATTCGTTGCTTGTATTTAGAAAAAAGGAACGCCAGAGTATCGCGCTGTTGAACAGGAAAACGATCCAGTTCCTGATAATCATCGGCTTTACCGAACTTACTGCTACGGCTGCGTTTTATGCCGCCATACAGGCAAGTTCCAATCCTACATTACCTTCGTTTCTGAGGAACCTGGAATATATTTTTGTAACGCTGATGGGAATTGGCTTGCTGGGCGAAAAGTTTTCCGGTATTCAGCGCTTTGGGGTTTTGCTCACTTTTACAGGCGCTTTTGTGATCAGTTTTAAACCGAATTCTACCTGGCAAAATTTCCTTTCGGGTGGCACCGGGCTAATGCTCATCTCCACTGTTTTCTATGGATTCCGCACCATCATGGCAAAGAAACACATCCGGCAGGTTGGCCCAACCATGCTGGCCATCAACCGTGCCGTTTTCCTGTTTCTTACAGCATTAATCCTAATGCAGGTAATGGGCGAATCCTTTGTTATTCCGCGTAAAGCGCTCATCAACATTGCTATCGGGTCTTTTTTTGGTCCTTTCCTTACTTCTGTATCACAATATTCAGCACTCCGCTACATCGAAGCATCAAAAACAGCCATCATACAAAGTTCTACTGGTTTGTTTGTGTTGCTGGGAGCATATTTGTGGTTTGGCAGCTTGCCACTTCCTTACCAGATTGCCGGTGGCATGCTAACTATTGGTGGTGTTGCAATGCTGATACTTGGAAGGCAGAAAGGCATACGATAGAATTTGAAAATACATGGCTAATTATTTGTCCGTGATGAAGCCGGAATTTCCCTTTTTAAACCTAGGCTTATAACTTTCAACAAATTCCTGCAGTTTTCTTACATTTGAAGTCTTCAACAGATTCCATGATACAAGCCAGCCCTTCATCACGACTAAAAGTGCTATTCCTGCCGCGATGGTATCCCAACAGCAGCGATCCAATGCCAGGCTTGTTCATCGAGCGTCATGCCCTGGCGGTAGCTACAATTGTTGATGTTGCTGTTGTATTTGTGAAATCATTGCCGGACTTGCCCAATCGTTTCGAATTTGAAACCACGGACGAAAATGGGGTTTTCATGATCCGGGCTTATTTCCGTGGGAAAGAAACTGCAAGTTGGAACAATGGTTTGCTTTTTCTGATATCTTTTATCAAAGCGATGCTGCTATTACGTAAATCGTTCGGCAAACCCGACATTGTGCATGTGCATGTGCTTACGCGGCTAGGCATGCTGGCATGGTGTTATAAAATGCTGACAGGCACACCTTACCTCATCACCGAACATTGGTCGCGCTACCTGCCTACCGTTGAAACCTACAAAGGCTTTTGGCGTAAATTGATTACCCGTTTTGTGGTAAAACATGCAGAAGCCGTGACCACCGTTACGCAGAACCTGCGCGATACCATGCTGCAAAAGGGATTGTATAATCCCAATTATCATGTTATTTATAACGTTGCAGATACCTGGCATTTTCATCCGGAAGAGACACCGGTAATGAGTGATGTTAAGCGTTTTGTGCATATTTCATGTTTCGAAGATCGTTCTAAGAACATTTCCGGATTATTACGGGCAATCGCAGAGTTAGATGTTGCGCGCAATGATTTCGAGTGCCATCTGATAGGTGAAGGCGCTGATCTGGAGCGTATGCGCGCTTTTGCCCATGAACTTGGCATCTACGATAAAATTGTTTATTTCGATGGATTGCTGGAAGGCGATGCCATTGCTGTTGCATTAAGGCAGGCCCGGTTCCTGGTAATCTTTAGCAATTATGAAAATATGCCTGTCGTGATAAATGAAGCTTTTGCAAGCGGCATTCCAGTTGTGGCTACCCGCGTGGGCGGAATAGCCGAGCATGTAGACGCACAGAAAGGCATGCTTGTGGATGCCGGCGACGAGAACTCTCTTATCCGCGGCCTTTCGCAGATGCTGGACAAAAGCGAAACATACGACCACAAAGCTATCAGGCAGTATGCCGTGGATAATTTCAGCATAGAGGCCATTGCAGCGCAATTCGGAGCTATCTATACGGCTATAGTATCCAAAACCAAACATATAGCTTAATGAAATTCGGAATCCTTTGCAACGGGTATGTTTTTCAGCGCTGGCAAGCCGAAACCATCCTCCATTTGATAGATCATGGGATAGAACCTTGCATTATAATTATCAATGATAATTCTATACCGGTACAAAGCAGGTTCCAGAAATGGTTTCATTATCCTTATAATAAGTTACTTGCGCGATTGTATTTCCGTTTTATTTCGCATCCATCCTCAAAAAAACTGCAAGATCTCAGCGAGGAATTGCAAGGTTCCCAAAAAATATATTGTCGCACACGGCAAAAGGGTTTTTCTGAATATTTCAACACGGAAGATATCATAACCATAAAATCCAGCAAACCTGATTTCCTGTTGCGCTTTGGATTCGACATACTTAAAGGTGAAATTCTTAATGTCGCGACTTATGGCGTATGGTCGTTCCACCACGACGATGAGCAAAAATACCGTGGCGTGCCCCCGGGTTTTTGGGAAATCGTAAAGTCCGATCCGGTGAATGGTGCCATTCTGCAGCGCCTCACCGAAACCCTCGACGGAGGGATCATCCTTCGCAAAGGCTATTTCGGGACCATTGCACATTCGTGGAGCGCAAATATCGATCAACTCTATTTTGGTACTACATTATGGCCGCTCCAGGTTTGTATTGATATTGAAAATGGTAAAGCATCTTACACCGATAATACCCCTTCATCAGCCCAGGGCAAATTGCATATCATGCCCGGAAACTTTACCATGCTCCTCTTTCTGGCGCAGTTAGCAGCTAATAAAATCCGTTTCCATTTTCGCGAACTTTTTCTTTGTGAAATATGGAATGTAGGTTTGGTAAAAACACCTGTTCAAAGTTTCCTCGGACCTGATGCTCAACGCCCCGACCCTTTCTGGTTGCCCGTCGCGGGCCGGGGCAGATACCATGCTGATGCATTCGGATTTGAAAAAGACGGCAAAATAAATATGCTGGTAGAAGCCTATAATTACCGGGAACAGCGTGGCGAAATCTCTGCAATAAGTTTTGAAACTGCAACCTTAAAAGCGCAGCCGCCGAAATCAATTCTCGAAACCGGCTATCACCTCGCCTACCCTTTCCTTTTTCAATATAAAGGCGCGTGGTATTGCATGCCCGAAACTGCCAATAACATGAGCCTTGACATCTACAGCTATGACCCTGATACGCAAAGTCTTACCTATTTAACCTCTCTTCTGATGGGCATCGCGGCAGTGGACGCCACGCTTTGCAATCATAATGGATTCTGGTGGTTGTTCTTCACCAAAAAAGGCAATACCAATACCGAATTGCACATTTGGTATAGCGATAAAATTTTCGGCACTTACCGTCCGCATGCGAATAACCCGGTTAAGACGGATATTCGTTCAGCAAGGCCGGCTGGTCCTTTATTTGAGCACGAAAATGCATTGTACCGCCCGTCGCAGGATTGCTCCCGAACCTATGGCGGACGTGTGAGCATCAACCGTATTGCAGAACTCACACCAACTGCATTTGATGAAGAATTCGTGAGCAATGTTACGCCTTTTGGCCTTCATAAATGGAAAACAGGCCTTCATACTTTATGTGCCGCCGGCAATTTTACCATTATTGATGGAAAGCGGCATACATTCGTCATGAATGCATTCCTACATCAGCTCAAACGAAAAACCCTCAGGATTGGAAGGAAAAACTCGATCGATCTGTTATAGTTTGCTATTTTTGTTCACAATGGGAATAACCTTTTATCTTCCAACGATTCAGATATGCTGAAAAACATCCTCGGAACGGCAGGTTCGCGCCTGGTCAATGCGCTGATGAGCTTTGGCATCGTCATCATAATCAGCCACAATCTTGGAGCCAAAGGCTTAGGCACTATTGGATTGATCATGCTGGCTATCTCGTTAAATCAACTCCTCAGTAGTCTTGTTGGTGGGCCATCACTGGTTTACTTTATTCCCCGGTTACATATTCCTTCGCTTTATTTCCTTTCGTTCATTTGGGCAATTATAATCTCATTAATCGGAACTTCCAGTCTCCATCTTTTTCATCTTATTCCCGAAAATAATTCCTGGCACGTATTATTTCTCTCGCTGATGCTTTCAATAGCTTCCGCCAATACAATGATCCTGTTGGGTAAGGAACGAATAGGAGCATTTAATGCGCTAAGTGTGCTTCAACTATTTGTGCTCATTTCTGTTTTATTTTATCAAGTGAAAATTGTCGGAAACCACTCGGTTTGGGCATATATTGTCGCTTTATATAGTTCTTATGCTGTGTTCTTAGTTTTAAGTTTTATCAGTATTTTAAAATATCTGAGTTTTTCGGTAAGCACCCATCTGAAAGCATTGATTAAGCCCATTTTTAGATATGGATTACTTGTGCAACTAGCATCAATATTTCAATTACTGAACTACCGCCTGAGTTATTATTTAATTGGAAACT
>DASVHX010000082.1:0-2445 GCA_036382355.1 Bacteroidales bacterium | reverse complement strand
TCAAATTATACTTGACTGGTAAATATATCATAAGAGCATTACCTTTGAAACCGGAACACATATAAATTTGTTCCGGTTTCTTATTCTAACCTACGATCATGATTCACCAAACAAAACGACACAGTAAAAAAACAGGCCTGCCTCCGGGAAGCCTTGTTTATACCGGTAGTCACCCCGAGCCAACCAAACTCTCACTTTACCGGTTCGATCAGCAATCGTTCGAAGCTTTCAGAGGAATAAATGCACTCTCGGAAATCGACCCGGATAAAGTGAACTGGATAAACATCAGTGGATTTACTGATACAGATACTATAGCAGTGATTGGTGAAAAATTCGGCCTGCATCCGCTCCTGCTCGAAGATATCCTCAACAGCGAGCATATGCCAACAGTCGAGGATCTGGACAATTGCTTGTTTATCACCCTTAAGATACTGGAACTCAAAAATGGCAGCGATGAACTGGATATACATCATGCCAGTTTCGTAATCGGAAAACATTATCTTCTTTCATTTGCCGAAACGGAGAACCAGATTTTTCAACCGGTTATAGAGCGGCTCGAAAATGATAAAGGCAAAGCACGTGTAAAAAAAGCTGACTACCTCGCCTACCTGCTAATTGATAGGATTGTGGATAATTATTACCTCGTGCTCGACCGGCTGGAAGATAATATGGATGCCATTGAAAGCCAACTCCTGAAAGATCCGTCGCAACGCCTTGCCGGAGAAATCATGATGCAAAAAAAGTTACTGATTATGCTGCGCAAATCCGTGAATCCTTTCCGCGACGAAGTTCGCAAAATCACACGCGAGGAATCCAAATTTGTGACAAAGGATACCCTGAAATATCTGAATGATGTATACGACCACCTCAACCAGATCATTCAAACCATCGATAACTTCCGCGAAATGATCTCCGATATGATGGACCTGCTGATGGCCAGCAATGCCAACCGCATGAACAGCATCATGACAACGCTCACGCTTATCACTTCCATTTTTATTCCGCTCACTTTTATTGTAGGTATCTACGGCATGAATTTCAGGTACTTCCCCGAAGTGGAATGGAAATATGGTTATCCCATTGTTATGAGCCTCATGCTGCTGATAGGGCTGGGAATGTATGTATATATGCGTCATAAAAAATGGTTCTGATATGCCCCTGATTGGTTTACTTTCCGACACTCACGGGAGTGTGCATCCTTCCATTATCAAATTCTTCGCCAACTGCGATGAGATATGGCATGCAGGCGACATTGGCAACATTGCAACCGCTGAAGCGCTGCAAAACCTCAAACCTCTGCGGGCTGTACATGGCAATATCGACGGAAACGAACTGCGGCAGTTATTTCCGGAGGAATTACAATTTACGGTGGGCGGCGTTAGCGTATATATGATCCACATTGGCGGCTACCCTGGCAAATATGCAGGAAAAGTGCGCGAAACCCTGATGCGTGAACATCCACAGCTTTTCATCTGCGGGCATTCGCATATACTTAAAGTGATAAACGATCCCCGCCTGAATCTGCTTCATATCAATCCGGGCGCTGGTGGAAATTCCGGATTTCATGAAGTGATAACCGCTGTAAAATTTAGCGTGGAAGCAGGAAGAATATCCGACCTTGATGTACTTGAAATAAAACGGTAAGCCTTTCGGCGAATGCCGGGCAAAAACATTACAATCTACCGCAAGCGGTCGAGCGACTTTACAAGTTTATCATCGCGACGGATGGCACGGTTGGCCAGGATAAAAAGCACTAATGCAATTAGTGGGAAATATATTCCGATACCCCCGCTGTAATCTGGTACTATCGATAATTTCTTTTCGATAAGCGGAACATAAAGGAAGAATATTCCCGCTATCATGATTACTGTGAACAGAATACCAAACATAACCAACCGCAGTTGTAATCCTCTCTTTTTAAAAGTAAAAATACCTGCAAAAGCCATTATCACCATTAGTACACCAACACCTGCTAATGGGAATATTAGCGAAGGAGCCATAGCTGCAGGGCTTCCTGGAGCCATATTTACAAGACCCGTTATGAAAAGCTTTTGGTAAGTGAGGTCGGAAAGGAAACTTACTACCGGGAAAAAGAATAAGGCTACCGAACAAGCGGCTGCCAGAAAAAGATACACAGTTTGGATACGCTGAATCATGATAGTTATCGTTTTTAAGGAAACAAAGATAAGAAGCAATTTCTTAGTAAACATTGTCGATTTGTAATTGGTGATTTGTGATTAATCGCTTCGCTCATGGAAACGCTTCGCTTAGTTAGTGAGGAGTGAAATTCCTGTTGCTGAGAAGTAGCAGGGATTTTTTATTTTTTATAAAGATCATTATTAAATATTGTTGATTTTAAAAAACATTCAGTTTTAACAGCACAAGTTATAGATTTGCACTAGCAGGCAGCACTGGGATAATAGCATTATTGTACAGGTTAAGATC
>DASVHX010000081.1:0-1988 GCA_036382355.1 Bacteroidales bacterium | reverse complement strand
TATGAAAACAACACAAAAAATTGCAACTTTACTTGTAACTGCGTTAATCGCAGTAGTTTTCCTGTTGGGCAATGCAGCTCAAGCCCAGGCAAAGGCAAAAGCATGGCCTGTTCCTGATAAAGATAAAACAATGAAAGCAACTGTTAAACTGGCCGATGCCAGCGTGATAGCTTCCGGAAAAGAACTTTATGCAAAACATTGCAAATCGTGCCATGGATCCAAAGGTGCTGGCGATGGTCCAAAAGCTGCTACATTGAAAACCTTCCCGGGCGATTTTGCTACCGCTGCTTTCCAGGGTTCAACTGATGGTGAACTTTTCTATCGGGTAAGTAAAGGTCGCGATGAAATGCCAACTTACGAAAAGAAAGTTCCTGATGCCGGCGATCGTTGGGCATTGGTTGCCTACGTGCGGTCATTCAAAAAATAAAGCATGTAATTTTCAGATATCATTTAGTAATGGGTGTTTATGCAAAATCGTAAACACCCATTTTTTATTGCCCTGTCCCAACCTTATATGACGACTGACAAAAACTACCGCAAATTTTTAAACCCATTTTCCATTGCTGCAGAAATGCGCATAAATACTTCGTCGAAGGATCCAAGTCCATCAATCTTCATAACTCCATGTAACTGGTTATATTTTTCAATTACCGGGACCGTTTTGGTTTCATGCTCCTGAAGGCGTTTCACAATTTTCGCCGTACTGTTGTCGTAAGGCATACAGTTATCGGTTTTACTTCTTTCATCAAGCCGGCTGATGAGTTCCAGCGTAGGTACTTCGATCTCGATAATTTTCGAAATTGAGGAACCGTATTTTTTAAGCAAGCCATCCAGGATATACGACTGCACCAATGTCCGCGGAAATCCTTTAAAGATAAATCCTTTGACACCTTTCGAATTGGCCAGCTTCTTCTCGATAAGCTGAACCACAATTTCATCAGGAACAAGCTGACCATTCTCGTAAAGGACTGTGATTTTTCTACCCGTTTCCGAATCGGCTGCAATTTCCTGTTCGAGCATTGCACCGGTGGCCACATATTCGAGGCCGAATTCCTTTGCAAGCGCCTTGCCCTGCGAGCCGCGACCGGATCCCGGGTAACCGAAAAGCACAATATTAAACAGGCTTTTACTCAATTCATGGTTGATAATTTTTGTGATTGAGAGGTTTACATTTTCGATGCTGTCGATACCATTTACCTCAACAAAAATGCCTTTATCCCTGTAAAACTGCAGGACAGGTAGTGTCTTCTCATTATATTCCTTCAGGCGGTTGCGGATAACCTTCTCGTTATCATCGCTCCGTCCCGAAGTTTTGCCTCTGTTTAAAAGTCGCGCCACCGATTCCTCTTCAGGCACAGTAAGACTTATCAGGCAATTTAATGAAGTATTCAATTTCAACATCAGGCCTTCGAGTATGTAGGCCTGTATGTATGTACGCGGGAAGCCGTCGAACAAAAAGCCGTTGGAATCTGGATTATCGGTAATTGTTTTTTCAATAATCTGAACAATGATTTCGTCCGACACCAGCCCGCCCGAAGCAATGCTGCTCTGGGCTTCCATGCCCAGCCTGGTTTTTTCTGAAATCTCTTTGCGCAATAGATCGCCGGTAGAAATGTAAAACAAGTTGTACTTACTGATAAGGAATTCCGACTGAGTTCCCTTACCCGCGCCAGGCGGGCCAAATAAGGCTATATTCAACATAAAGATTTGGTTAAATAATGTGATTATGATTTGATTATTCCTATGTTTTGAAGTTCTTAACCTATCCCAAATTATAACACTTCACCACGGAGGCACTGAGATCACGGAGGCTCACGGAGTGTTCCGGAAATTAACCATTGGGCAGTTCTGCAAACGCCTTTGTGTCAAGCGATACCTTATGTATTTTTGCGTAATCATCTCTGTGTTTCTCTGTTTCTCCGTGGTTTTTTATTATTTTGTTTGCTCATGAATTTATTCTGAAATATATTTCACTTTTTCAATGCTAA
>DASVHX010000080.1:0-2239 GCA_036382355.1 Bacteroidales bacterium | reverse complement strand
CCCGTCCGACCGTTGAACCGCCTATTTTCACTACTTCAACGCGTCCCATTGGGAACTTCCGAACCTCAATTGTTTTTTCGAAACTCATAATTTCTGCTTTTTCCATTTTGCACCTCCTTTTTGTTGAGAGCTGGTTCCGATAAGCCAGCTAATGATTAAATAAACTGCAAATTTGTAGACTAAGCGCATCACTCATTATAGTGTTGTTAAACAAATGAGTTATTTAAAAGTTTCAGAATAACTGCTTTTTATGAATACATCTGTTGGCACAAATTTGTGAATTGTTCCATTAAATATGCTCATAAGGAAATGTCAGATCGAAGATCCGATAAGGATTTTTGATTTTATGATTAAAAGAAGGAAGAAGATATTATGGCGAATCCTGACGAAGTATCAGCTACTTAATACCATAGTGGGGTGCGAGGATTTTGATGAACCAACCGGCAGGCAGTATATTTTTAAGCACTACCGCTAATTTTTGTTCAAATGTAGCAATTACATATCGCGCATGCGGATTTTTCGTTTCGATGATATTTACAAGTTTTCGGGCAAGAACATCAGGTGGCCATCCTCCATTTTCGTCTTTTTCAATGATGGAAAGTGATTTGCTGAATTGTTCCGCGTAAGGATCGTTTGCACTGTTGGCCAGGAAATTTCGGCGGTTGGTTGTATTATTTGTATGGAAATCGCCCGGATTTATAACAACGACATTAATGTTGAATGGTTTTAATTCCATACGAAGTGCTTCACTCAATCCTTCAATGGCAAATTTACTTGCTGAATAAAATGCCTGGAATGGTAAACCCATCAATCCGCCAATAGAGCTGAAATTAATTATTGTTCCATTTTGCTGTTTCCGCATTACCGGCAATACCTCCCGGAGCATATATACCAGTCCCATAACATTGGTATCCATCTGGAGCCTGATGTTTTCGATCGGCGTAGTTTCAATAGCCCCTCCTGTGTGCATCCCGGCATTATTTATCAAAATGTCGATCCGCCCTTCTTTCAATATAACTGAACCAACAGCCCGTTTTATCGAATCAGGATCAGTCAGGTCCATTTTTAATACATGGATACCTTGTTTACTTTCAACCTCTTTACGAACGGTGCCGTAAACGATATGACCCTTTTCGGCCAGTAGTTCAGCAGTTTTTTCCCCAAAACCTGATGATATACCGGTAATGAATACAACTTTCTGCATTGTCAGCGTATTAAGAAGAAAATATTCAACGGATTATTTTATAACTGCATCGGCAACAAGGACTCCAAGTTTCGTGGCTGCTTTTGAAATCTTTCCGATTGCAATATCCAACTGTTCATAAGTGTGAGTAGCCATGAGCGAGAACCGTATGAGACTGTCTTCTTTAGGCACACCCGGCGATACAACCGGATTTACAAATACCCCATCCTCCAGAAGAAGTTTGGTCATTTTAAGCACCTTTATATCATCGCGAATAAACAATGGAATGATAGGTGATTCGGATTTCCCTGTATCAAATCCCAGTTCCCTGAATGCTTTTAGCGCATAAGCGGTTAAATCCCAAAGGTGTTTGATCCTTTCAGGCTCAGATTCCATTATATCGAGTGCTGCAAGAACGGTAGCTGTCGAAGAGGGAGTCATGCTGGCGCTAAAGATCAATGTACGCGAGGTGTGTTTCAGGAAATTGATAACTTCTTTGTCGGCAGCTATAAAACCGCCTAACGAAGCCAATGATTTGGAAAAAGTTCCCATCGTGAGATCAACTTTGCTGCTGAGGCCAAAATGAGAAGCAGTTCCGGCCCCGTTTTTACCCAAAACTCCGATTGAGTGAGCATCGTCAACCATAATAGATGCATTATACTTGCCGGCAAGTCTCACAATTTCAGGTAAGTTAACAATGTCGCCTTCCATGGAGAATATACCATCGACTACAATCAGCTTGATTTTATCCGGCTCGCAATGTCTTAATTTTGCCTCAAGAGCCTTCATATCATTGTGATGATACTTCAGAATTTTAGAGAAGGATAGCCGGCTCCCTTCAATAATTGATGCATGATCCAATTCATCAAGTAGTAAATAGTCGTTACGGCCTGTTAGCGCCGATACTACGCCTAAGTTTACCTGGAAGCCAGTGCTGTAACAGATAGCTGCATCTTTATTCAACAACTTCGCCAGCCTGTGCTCCAACTCAATATGAATGTCGAGTGTGCCATTCAAAAAGCGGGATCCGGCACAACCAGTTCCATATTTATCAAT
>DASVHX010000079.1:0-5304 GCA_036382355.1 Bacteroidales bacterium | reverse complement strand
GGTTAGCCGAATAAATGCCCATGTTATCATTAAGCCGGCGGCCAGCCAGGATAATTTCGGGATTGTAGCCCAAAGATTGAGCTTTATGGGTGAGGTAATAAGGATCTACACCTATACAATGCCCACCTACCAATCCCGGGGAAAACTTCAGGAAATTCCACTTGGTACCTGCGGCTTCCAGAACTTCCTGCGTATCGATGCCTATTCTGTTAAAAATCAGCGCTAATTCATTTACAAAAGCGATGTTGATATCTCTTTGGGAATTCTCGATGACCTTTGCAGCTTCGGCCACTTTTATGCTCGAAGCCAGATGCGTTCCAGCCGTAATGATCGATTTGTACAAGTCATCAACTTTTTTCCCGATTTCGGGTGTGGAGCCGGAAGTCACTTTCTTAATTTTAGTTACCGTGTGCACTTTGTCGCCGGGGTTAATGCGTTCAGGAGAATAGCCGCAGAAGAAATCGACATTGAATTTCATGCTGCTGAACTTTTCGAGAACAGGAACACATTCCTCTTCTGTGGCTCCAGGATATACCGTCGATTCGTATATAATTATAGCTCCTTTGCGCATCACTTTTCCAACCGTTTCCGAAGCCTTTATCAGTGGTGTAAGATCAGGACGTTTAAACTTATCGATAGGAGTGGGTACCGTAATAATAAAGTAGTCGCATGCTTTAAGGTCTTCTGCTTTGCTTGTATAAATTAGGTGGTGTGCAGCAGCCAGATCCTCCTCTGATGTTTCGAGTGTGCGATCATAGCCCGATCTGAGTTCGACAATACGTGATTCGTTAATATCGAAGCCTGTTACCTTAAATTTCTTGCCAAATTCTACGGCTAGTGGGAGTCCGACATAACCAAGTCCGATGAGTGCAATGTGTTTTTCCTGTTCAATCATAATAATCTGGTATTGATAAATCTTAATTTGTATTAGTGCCTTACTAACATGCAACTACATGTTAATGTTTTTTCTGTTGAGAGGGGATAGGTTAAATTTTTCGGGAAAGCGCGGCATTTTATCATGATAAAAGGCTTCAATTATTGCAAGGTCGGATTTATAATTTCCGGTTGGAACAAAAACGTCTCCCAGCCCGGCTTCTTTTTTACTGTAATCCAGGTAGCCTAATATGATGGGAACCTTTGCAAGCATGGCAATATTGTAAAATCCACGTTTCCAATGATGATTAAGGCTGCGTGTGCCTTCGGGTGCAATAATGAGGATAAATTGTTCCCTTTTCTGGAACTCATGGGCTACACTGATAACTACATTACTGGCATGTTGCCTGTCCACGGCAACTCCGCCCATTGCCTTTACCAGTATATTTAAAGGAAAAGCAAAAGCTTCTTTTTTAATAAGGGAATGGGATTTTATGCGTAGAATAGCAAATCCAAGAAAACCTATAGGGAAATCCCAATAGCTGGTATGGGGCGCCATGAGAACGATACAATGCTTTATATCTTTCGGTATGGTTCCTTTTATTTTCCATCCGGCAATTGCATATATTAATTTAGCTAGTAAGTGGATCATAATCAGATTACTAAAAAATTAAAATCGTAAATAAGGTGGAAAGCGAAATACGCATGTACGTTTAACATTAGTTCTCTGGTTTGAAGTTAACAGGAACATAATTTTCTGGGCTCAGGCAAACTGCAGAAGCGCAAGCTATTGCAACGCTTACAATTGTATCCCAATCCTGTTCGCTGAGTAGAGGGATGGTTCCTTTTTCGTTAATAATATGAAACAATCCGTAAAGCAAGCCGGCATTAAAGCTGTCGCCAGCGCCTATAGTGCTTACAGCAGAAAGAGTTGGTACTGCATACCTTTTCTTTATTCCGGAAGTATATACCAATACTTCTTCCGGGCCACGGGTAATCAGCAGGTTTTGACAATACTGGCTCACAAAAGTATAAATCTCATCAGGATCGGATAGCCCGCAAATGAGCGCAAAATCTTCGTCGGAGCCACGTACGATGCTGGCTTTACTCATGTTCCCGAATATTGCCGGTTTTAGCGACTCCAGTTCGTGAAGATGCGCTGTGCGGAAGTTCGGATCATACAGCGAACAAACATTAGCCTGGATAGCAGCCTCCAATGTTTGGGTTATGTAAGGCCTCATGTATGGTCTGAGCGAAAACACCGATCCAAACAGCAATATGTCACCTGGCTTGAATGCAGGCACCGCCCAGAAAGCCTGCTCCGTTGGTTGTTGCTGGTAAAATTCATAAAACGCTTTTTTCTGATCGTCGAGGAAAGCAAGAGCTATAGTGGTTTTAGTATCAGGATACTGTTTTACCATCGAATTATCTACCCCATTCTTTTCGAGAAAATCATTTGTAATCAGGCCTGGCTTATCCATACCAATTCCTGTGATCATACTTACAGGCAGGTGCATCCGCCCGAGCGAAACAGCGCTATTCAGCATCGATCCTCCAACACAGGCTGAAACAGGAATGTCATTTTCAAATATTATATCGAGAACAGTTTCGCCAATGGCATATATATGAGGCATAGAGCGAGAGAATTGTGATGGAATTTTTCTTCCAAAAGAAGAACAAGAATTACCCTGGAGTATCTAAGTGGATTAAGATTTTGTATGAAATTGAATAAAATCAGTCATTTTTGGAATTACAAATCGAGTTCCAGATCGAGTTCCTTGCGAAGGTGCATCAAAGCCGGGTTTTTAGCAGCAAGTGCGGCAAATTTATCCTGGTCAGTATAAGGTCTTCGGGCATCTTCTATTAACGTTACTGTGATTTCGAGCATGATATTATTATTTTGCAACTTGTTCGATAAGAAACTCAGCAGATCATGACGCTTGCTCAACAACTCTTCTTCCTGAAACTTGTTATCAACTTTCAGGCTGATCGAAAAATCTGGATTTAGTTCTGGCAGGCGCTTGGTGAGTGTGGAATAGTAGTTTGGTGATGTCGTAATGAACTGATTGGCATAAGCAAGCCATGCCTGGGTCAGTTCGTGTGCTGTAAATGGCGTGCTTAAGGGCTCAGATGCAATCGATATGTTCTCACTTTCCTCTGCGTCAGGCGCTTCAGCGTAATGCCCGATTCCTTTAATCGAGAAGTTACCAGGCGGCATAGAAGCCGGTAAAGTTTGTATCGGCGGAATTTGAGTAACAGGTTTGGCTTGATCAGTTTTTACCTGATCGACATTCGGCTGCGGCTGTGGTTGTTCCCTGGCTTTTGGCGGTTCAGGCCCGGGTGTCGGCTGCTTAACCGAAATTGGTTCTTTTATTGGCAAAGACGATTGCTGTTTCTCAGCCGTTTGGTCAGGAACAGGAATCTTGTTTGGCAAAGCAGGCGCTGGTGCAGGATCAGTAGGCGGAAGTTTCTTTTTGTCTGATTCAACAGGCTTATGATGCAATTCGCACATCTGCATCAGTGCTAATTCTACATGTAGCCGTTTGTTGTTCGATATTTTGTAACTGAGGTCGCATTTGTTGGAGAGATCGAGTGCATGCAGCAGAAAAGGTATGGAGCACTCGTTGGCCGATTTAATATAGCGCTGCCGGATTGCATCACTTGTTTCAATCAATTTCACCGTAGATGCATCTTTACACATTAGCAGGTTGCGTAAGTGCTCGCCCAAACCAAGCAAAAAATTCTGGCCATCAAATCCGTTCTCAATTATCTCATTAATTGTGATAAGCGTGTTGGATAGGTCGCCGGAAAGCAAATATTGAGTGACTTTGAAATAATAATCATAGTCAAGAACGTTCAGGTTCTCTATCACCTTTTCGTAAGTCAGGTCAGTGCCGCCAAAACTAACAATTTGGTCGAAGATTGAAAGGGCATCGCGAAGCGCACCATCTGCTTTTTGCGCAATCGTATGTAAGGCTGTTTCCTCTGCATTCACGTTTTCGCTTCGGGCAACAAAAGCAAGGTGTTTGGCAATGTCATCAATACCGATGCGTTTAAAATCGAAAATCTGGCATCGCGAAAGGATAGTAGGAATAATCTTGTGTTTATCCGTAGTTGCCAGAATAAATTTGGCATAAGCCGGTGGTTCTTCCAGGGTTTTGAGAAAAGCATTGAATGCTGCATTGCTGAGCATATGCACCTCATCAATGATATACACTTTGTAGCGTCCGGATTGTGGCGGTATGCGCACCTGATCTATAAGTCCCCGGATACCATCCACCGAATTGTTAGAGGCCGCATCGAGTTCATGGATATTAAAGGAAGATGATTCGTTGAACGAAATGCAGGATGGACAAACATTGCAGGCTTCTATATCCGAAGTGGGATTATCGCAATTGATGGTTTTGGCCAATATGCGCGCGCATGTAGTCTTTCCAACTCCACGTGGCCCGCAGAAAAGAAATGCCTGAGCCAACTGGTTATTCCGTATGGCGTTTTTTAGCGTAGTGGTAATCGACATCTGTCCAACTACCGTGTTAAAAGTTACAGGCCTGTATTTGCGTGCCGAAACAATAAAATTTTCCATGCTGTTATTCGTCTGTCTGAGGCCAAAAATACGAACTTTTCAGCAAATTTTGGAACCCTGACGAAAGCCGTAGGGTCATTTGGCAAAAATAATTATCTGCCCCAGCCAATTGGCGATTGTTGGCATTTCTCCGGACAGCTTGCCTTATATGCTTGTCAGGAATGATTTTTATATGATTTCCATATTCACCGGGATTTTGTGTATGTTTGTTTGACGATCATCACTCACTTATGCTTCTGATATATACACCACGGATTACGAATAGACTTAGGTACATCACCGGATTGATGCTCAGGGATTTGCTTGGTCTTGAACTGGTATTTACTTCGCGTGAAGATGAATATTTGTCATGTGAGGGGCCAAAATTATGCTATGGGAAATGCCTGGCAACTGGCGAACTTTTTATTGCTTCATCGGGACTTCTTTTCGAAACCGGCATTACTGGGAAGGAGATGCATTACTTCGATTTCGGAGATTCAAAGGCATTTTTCCTGGTTTATGATACAACATCATTATTCCCGTTCGATATATTTTCGGCTTCATTCTTTCTCGTATCGCGCTATGAAGAGTATCTTCCGCATTTTCGCGATATACATGGCCGGTTTCCGGCTCAGGAGAGTGAAGCATTTAAGCAGGGATTTTTAAGGAGGCCGCTTGTAAACATTTGGACTGTGGCTATAAAAGAAGCGCTCGCGGCCAGGTATCCCGTAATTGTTTTTCGCAAACGTACTTTCCGTTTCCAGCCGACTTACGATATTGATGCAGCATATGCATTTAGCCATAAGGGATTTACACGCACGCTGGGCGGGTTCCTTAAGACGATACAGGCAGGCAATTTTAAGGAA
>DASVHX010000078.1:0-4461 GCA_036382355.1 Bacteroidales bacterium | reverse complement strand
ATGCCAAAGTCTGCCTGTCGTTTATGGAGTACCAGTCGCCAAAAAAATCATCATTACCTGTTTTGCTTTGATCCTAATGGTACTTTGTTTCTGGCAAGTAGATTTATTCAAAACCGGCCACAGTGATATTTCGGTCTATCTTGCAATTGCAGTAGATTTGCCTTTGTTATGGCTGACAACTTTTGTATTTCGGATTCGCACCAAAGCAGAAAGCCACAAAGCTGGGCTATTGACAAAAATTATTATGATTACAGGTATTTTAAGTATGTTATGGTTTCTCTTCTAATTTTGTTTTTCTGATGGATCCTTTATTCTCCGGATATAATTTTATCCTCGCTTCGAAATCACCACGGAGGCAGTACCTTTTAAACGAATTGGGCCTGCATTATACAATTCTCGCCCATGAGATAGACGAAGTTTACCCCGACAGTCTTAAGCGAGGGGAAATAGCCTTGTATCTGAGTTCACTCAAAGCGGATGCTTTCTCGAAAGATGAACTCGGGGATGACTCAATTCTTATCACCGCAGATACCATTGTCTGGATGGACGACAGATGTATTGGAAAACCTGAGAATGAGGATGACGCTATCCGCATGCTTGCCAGCTTATCGGGAAGGATGCACAGCGTTTATACCGGAATCTGCCTGCAATCGGCAGGTAAACGGAGATTGTTCGAAGTAAGGACCGATGTTTATTTCAGGCTGCTTCTGCCGGAAGAAATTGAACATTACGTTAAGGAGTTCAAACCGCTTGATAAGGCCGGGGCTTATGGTATACAGGAATGGATTGGTATTATCGGCGTAAGCCATATCGATGGCTGCTACTTCAACGTGATGGGTTTACCGGTACAACGGCTCTACGAGGAAATTGGCTTATTTATCGGCGACTTGAAGAAGGGGTGAAATCTGTAATCACATTGCATATTGTTCCACCCGATTAACCTTATCTTGCAGTCGGGTATAGTGGCTCTTTTCCTAAAATACCACAAAAACAAACCTTCCTTTCCACCCTAGGCGATTAATTGTTAATTTTGTCCCAGTCGCAGCAGCTTAGCGTAGCAATCTCATGAGCAAAGCGAATAAGTACTATGAATACAAAGCTTTTAAGAGGCCAAATAGTTAAATTTTTTTTACAGGGAATGCTATACCTGGCTCCTCTCTCGTTAACCTTGTATACAATTTATGTCATTTTCCTTTGGGGTGATGGTCTTATCAACAGCTATATCATAAAATACGTCGGGTTTGATATTCCGGGTCTCGGGCTAATAATCGTTATGCTCTTCATTACGCTCATAGGATATATCGGAACAACAATATTATTTAACCCGATACTTATTTTACTTGACAAATTTATCAGCCAGGCTCCGCTGGTAAAAATCATTTATTCATCCATAAAGGATATCATGGGGGCCTTCGTTGGGAAAGATAAGAAGTTTACCGAACCGGTGCTGGTAAAAATATACGAAGGAAGCAACCTTGAAAAACTGGGATTTGTTACGCAAAAAGATCTGACTTCCATGGGCATTGACAAGGATATGGTGGCTGTTTACCTGCCGCTTTCCTACACTTTTTCCGGTAACTTGTTCATTGTTCCCACCAAAAATGTGCGCCCCATAAAAGCATCACCGACTGAAGTGATGAAGTTTATTATATCCGCAGGTGTAACAAGCATTCCACATTCATCAGCAGCAGAGGTAACCGGAGAAGAAACACCGGAAAATCCTACCGGGAATTAGCATAACTCAAATAAAAGAATGACGAAACCAACTATATTAATAACGAATGATGATGGTATACTGGCTCCCGGTTTGCGGACGCTTATTGCTGTGATGCGCAAGATCGGGAATGATGTGGTGGTAGCGCCCGATAAGCCCCAAAGCGCCATGGGGCATGCCATCACTATCAATACACCACTTCGTGTTACTACTATTCACAAAGAAGATAATTATTCGGAATATAGTTGCAACGGCACTCCGGTTGATTGTGTAAAACTCGGACAGAAAGTTATCCTGCGTGGCAACCCCGACCTTCTGGTGTCAGGAATAAACCATGGCTCCAATTCATCGATTAATATTATTTATTCCGGTACGATGGCTGCTGTGCTCGAAGGCGCAATGGAGAATGTACCGTCCATCGGCTTTTCGATGACAGATTATTCCATTCATGCCGACTTTAGCCAATGCGAACCCTTCATAACTAAACTGGCCGAAAGTGTACTTAAAAATGGTTTGCCGAATGGTGTTTGCCTTAACGTGAATATCCCTGCGCCAAATGGAAAACCTATCGCCGGCATGAAAGTTGTAAGGCAGGCTAAAGCTTACTGGGACGAAGAATTTGATGAGCGTCAGGATCCGCATAGCCGCGATTATTACTGGTTGAAAGGTGTTTTTGTGAATACAGATGAGGGAACGGACACCGACGATTGGGCACTGAGAAACAATTACGTGAGTGTTGTGCCGGTTACGATCGATCTTACATCGCACGAAAATATTGCCTTGTTGAAGAGATGGAACATTGAACAACCCTAAATTCTATATTTCGCTCAATGAATATTAAATCTGCAATTTTTAACCGGGATAGCTACCTGAGTGGTTTCATCATCAGTATTGTTTTGCCGGTTGTGGCATTCGGTGTGTTCTACCTGCTCGATGCGCTTATCCAACGCTTGTTTCATCTCGATCATCTGCTCAAAGCTACCAACCTGCTGTTGCTGGCTATCGCCATGAATATGCTGGCACTAAGGTATTACCTCGTAAAAGCAAAATTTGAGCACACCGGCATGAGCATCATGCTCCTTACCTTCATCATGGGGATACTTTATTTTGTCGTTGTACAGGGCAGATACTTCCACATTTTTTAGCTCAACATCCAGATGAACTAGCCATGAGAATTCTTCACAACCACCGGGAATGTTATTATGGCGTATTCCATGCGAACAATAAAAATCAAATTAATATCGCATGAAATACTATATTATTGCCGGTGAAGCTTCGGGTGATCTCCACGCCTCCAACCTGATGAAAGAATTGGCGCAGCTCGATACGCAGGCGCAATTCCGTTGCTGGGGAGGCGACCTTATGCAAGCCGCAGGTGGCATACTGGTAAAACATTACCGCAGCCTTGCATTTATGGGTTTCACGGAAGTGCTGCTCAACCTGCGTACCATCCTCAACAACCTTGCATTCTGTAAAAGAGATTTGGAAGCATTTAATCCCGATGTGGTTATCCTGGTCGATTATCCGGGCTTCAACCTGCGTGTGGCAAAGTTCGCTCACCAGGAAAAGATAAAAGTATTCTATTACATCTCGCCACAAATATGGGCATGGAAACAATCGCGGGTACACGACATAAAGCGGTATGTGGATAAAATGTTTGTTATCCTGCCTTTTGAAAAGGAATTTTATGCAAACCAAGCCATGGAAGTCGACTTTGTTGGACATCCCTTGCACGATGCGATTGCAGGCGATAAAAGTCTGGCTGCTGCCGGTGATTTCAAATCGCAGCATCAGCTTGACGAAAAGCCAATTATTGCTTTGCTTCCCGGAAGCCGGAAGCAGGAGATTGAACGCGTATTGCCGGTTATGCTTTCGATAATACCCGGTTTTAAAGACCTGCAGTTTATAGTGGCAGGCGTTTCATCCGTAGGTGAAGGGTTTTACGATAGATTGCTTAAGAACCAAAATGTGAAAATTGTATTCGATACGACTCGGGTACTTTTGCGCAATAGTCAGGCGGCATTGGTTACTTCGGGTACGGCAACGCTTGAAACAGCCATGCTGGGCATTCCTGAAGTAGTATGCTACAAAGGTGGGCAGCTTTCTTACCTCATAGCACGCCAGTTGATAAAAGTTCCGTATATATCGCTGGTGAACCTTATTGCCGGTCGCGAGGTTGTAAAGGAACTTATCCAGGATGAACTAAACATGGATACACTTACACGGGAACTCAAGCGTATATTACCCGGGAAGGAAGGCCGCAACCGCATGCTTGAGGATTATTCCGAACTCAACCGGTTGTTGGGTGAAGAATTAGCTTCGCAAAAGACAGCGCGGCTTATGATGAATTATTTAAAAAAATAATTATCCCAAAACAGGATTACCATTCTATAAATTTTAACTGGATTTCTGCCAATCCGAATGGAGCAGTTAAATTGAGATGAAGAATATCAGATAAACCTTCGTACATTTATTGAAGTTTATTCCAGGTCATGAATATCTGGCATCAATTTCCGCTTGTAAGGGTTTATCTGGCCATCGCCACCGGTACTTCGCTCGCAATCATTTTCGGCGCAACGAATTCTCCTGCGGTGCTTTTGCCAGGTGTTTTGTTCGTGGCTGTTTTGCTGAGCGGTATTTATTTTCGTGGTGCAGATCAATACAAATATCGCTGGGTATTTGGCCTCCTTCTCAATCTCTTTTTCATCCTACTGGGTTATGATCTTGTTCTTATCCATAAAGGTAAT
>DASVHX010000077.1:0-2157 GCA_036382355.1 Bacteroidales bacterium | reverse complement strand
AAGGATGTTTTCTTTATTCAAGGCATTGGAACCCCAGCAATAAATATCTTGCCGATGCCATGTCTGCAATGGAAGGCACCGAAGAAGGCTGGGTAACAGCTTCGGGCATGGCAGCTATTACAAATACAATTTTGCAGCTTTGCAACGCAGGCGATCATATTGTATCGAGTATGACTACCTATGGCGGTACATTTGCATTCCTGGAAAACTATCTTCCAAAATTCCGGATCGACGTAACATTCGTTGATATTACCGACGTAGTTGCAGTGGAAGCAGCAATAAGGCCGAATACCAGGCTTATTTATACCGAAACCGTTACCAATCCATTACTTCATGTATCCGATATCCCGGTGCTGGCTGGTATTGCAAATAAGCATGGCATTCAACTGGTGGTTGATAATACATTTACACCAATGATCGTTTCTCCTGCCAGGCTGGGTGCTCATGTGGTGGTATACAGTATGACAAAATTCGTGAATGGCAAGAATGATTGTGTTGCCGGCGCTGTTTGTGGTACAAAGGAATTCATTAATTCAATGATAGACGTGAATAATGGAACAGCCATGCTTCTTGGGCCTGTACTCGACCCATTGCGTTCGTCGAGTATCCTGAAAAACCTGCATACCTTGCATATCCGCATGAAACAGCATAGCCGGAATGCACAATATTTAGCTGAGAAATTCGAGGCAGCGGGTGTTCGCACTGTTTATCCAGGACTTCCCGGTCATAAAGATTATGAGGCCATGCTGAAAATTATGAATCCCGGCTTCGGTTTCGGCGGCATGATAGCCATTGACCTCATTACAGCCGAACGTGCCGGCAGACTCATGGAAATGATGGAACTGGCAGAAGTTGGGTATCTGGCAGTGAGCCTGGGCTATTTTAAAACGCTATTCAGCAATCCAGGCCGAAGTACATCGTCTGAAGTACCCGAAGAAATTCAGAAACAAATGGGCTTATCGGAAGGCCTTATCCGCTTTAGCGTAGGACTCGATAATGATATCGAACGTACCTGGCAGAAGATAGAACATTGCCTCCAAACGCTTGATGTGGTTTAAAACACGGTTTTGATTAACGGAAAAAGGCGCTGGTTTCAATACCAGCGCCTTTTTCATTATATATGGAAATGGTTTTATTCTTTAGGAGCGCTCTTCTCAATTGAGAGAAGTTCAACTTCAAAAATAAGCATTGACCCGGCAGATATCGGTCCGGTTTTCTGGTCGCCGTAAGCAAGATCAGCAGGGATGTAGAACATATACTTTGCACCTGGTTTCATGAGTTGCAGGCCTTCAGTCCAGCCGGGTATCACACCGTTAACAGGAAATTTCGCAGGTTCGCCGCGTTTTGAAGTTGCATCGAAAACTGTACCATCGATTAGCGTACCTGTATAATTCACTGTAACCACATCTTCAGGTTTTGGCGATTCTCCGGCACCTTCGGTTATCACTTTATACTGTAGGCCGCTCGGAAGTTCAATTACGCCTTCTTTTGTTTTGTTAGCAGTCAGAAATGCAGTTCCTTTAGCCTTATTCTCATTGGAAACTTCCGATTCTTTGGCTTTATGGTTGGCGGTCATCTGCTGTTGAAAAGCCATCAGGACAGCCTGGGTTTTTTCTTTGGAAATTAATGTATCAGCGCCTTTCTGTGTATCGAGAATGCCACGGTACAAAAGTTCGAAGTTCAACTCCATAGAATTGCTTTTAAAACTGCGTGCAATGTCGTTACCGATGAGGTAACTCACAGTATCGATATTGGATGTAAGAACGGGCAGGTTGCTCTCCGGCTTATTATTCTTGTCTTTCTTCGCTTTTTTTTGTGCAAAAGCGGAAGTATTCAACGTGCAAACAGCAACTCCAAGAGTTGCAATGAGGATGAGTTTTTTCATAATGATTTTACGTGAGTATGGGCGCAAAAGTAGTATAATGCCTGTATTTGCTTTATTAAAAATTGTTAAAATAACAGGATTTTGCGTTGGATTGTTAATCAGCCCCGGTTTCAGACATAAATCCTGTTTTTTATTTGTTCGTGGCTTAAGGGTTTGCGGGTTTGAAAGATTTTAGTGTTTGAAAGTTTGAGGGTTTGAAGGTTTGAGGGTTTGAAGACAAATCGGGTAAAACGATTTTGTCTTGTCCTGAAATAGGTTTACAGAAAAAGTAA
>DASVHX010000076.1:0-2378 GCA_036382355.1 Bacteroidales bacterium | reverse complement strand
CAACTACTTCCTCCCGATATTGAAAATTCTGCCCAGGTTGTAACTAAGTCTATAATCGTGCCGGCGATATATATCAAAGACAAACCAAGATTCATATACCGCGGTATGCACCTGGATGTAGGCCGTCATATGTTCCCCATAGAATCCATCGAAAAATATATCGATTTGATGGCCAGCTATAAAATGAATACTTTTCACTGGCATCTCACCGAAGATCAGGGCTGGCGAATTGAGATAAAAAAATACCCTCTCCTTACACAAATCGGTTCCATTCGCAAAGGAACGCAGGTTGGCAAAACGGATAGCATCGACGAAGTGCCTTATGGTGGATTTTATACGCAAGATGAAGCTAAATCCATTGTTCAATATGCAGCCGATCGTTTTATAACGGTAATCCCCGAAATCGAAATGCCCGGGCATTCGGTTGCGGCATTGAAGGCATATCCGCAATACTCATGTACCGGAGGTCCGTTCGATGTAAGAACTACCTGGGGCGTTTCGGATGACATCTATTGTGCCGGGAATGATTCAACATTTGCTTTTCTGCAGGATATCCTTACCGAAGTACTGGATATTTTTCCATCCACATATATACATATTGGTGGTGATGAAGCACCGAAAGCCCGATGGGAAGAATGTCCGAAATGCCAGGCTCGTATTACCGCCGAAGGACTAAAAGATGAAATGGAACTTCAAAGCTACTTTATCAAACGTATAGAGAAATTCCTGGTTTCGAGAAATCGTCGCCTGATTGGATGGGACGAAATACTGGAAGGTGGCTTGGCGCCCGAAGCTACTGTAATGTCGTGGCGTGGTATCACTGGTGGAACAGCGGCTGCACGACAGTTCCACGATGTAATTATGACACCTGACTCTCATTGTTATTTTGATCATTACCAGGCCGATCCTGCAAACGAACCCCTTGCCATTGGTGGCCTTACTACGTTAAAAACTGTTTATAATTATGACCCTGTGCCAGATGAACTTAACGAAACTGAAGCCAAACACATTCTCGGTACACAGGGAAATGTATGGACAGAATACATCAGTACACCCGAATACCTCGAATACATGGCCTATCCCAGGGCAATTGCCCTGGCCGAAGTAAACTGGTCGGGCAAGGAGAGCCGTAACTGGAACGATTTTTCCAGGCGCATGGATAACCAATACAAACGGCTCGATTATAAAAAAGTTAATTACAGCAAATGTGCTTTGGGGATTGATATCAGCACCAGCAGAGTACCAATTACATTAACCATGAAGGTGAAACTTGAATCGGAAATTCCTGGATTTATCATTCACTATACTACCGACGGCAGCACCCCAAATGCAAATTCAGCGGTTTACAAAGACCCGTTTCAACTCACCGTTACAACTACAGTAAAGGCAGCACTGTTTAATGCAGAGGAAATGAAAGGCAATGTGTCGGAAGGCCAGGTCATTGTTCACAAGGCCTTTGGTAAGACAATTCAGATAAACAAACCATTTTCCTCTAAATATCCTGCCAGTGGCGAATTTGCAATGGTAGATGGATTAAAAGGTACTGGTGTACTGCGCAATGGCTGTTGGCAGGGTTATGAAGGTGCTGATATGGATATTACGATCGATCTCTCTTATGTACAGCCGGTAAATGCTATTTCAGCCGGCTTCCTGCAATCTCCGGGCAACTGGGTTTTCTTCCCGAAATCAATAATTTATTTGGCATCGATTGATGGCGTTACTTATGATACATTATTTACAATTGATATTCCGGTTTCAATCACCGCCGGATTCGAAACCAAATCCTTTCGTTGCGAAACACCTGGGAAGCAATTCCGGTATATAAGAGTAGAAGCAAAAAATATCGGCAATTGTCCGCAAGGGCATAAAGGAGCGGGATATCCTGCATGGTTGTTTGCGGACGAAATTGAGGTAGAATAGACTTCTTCTTCAGGTTTTTACTCCGTCCAAAACAGCTTAGAATAAGATTTAGAAAGTTCCGCTCTAAAGCAATTTATTTGACTTTGACGAACGTGGTGGAAAGTTCTCCGAAAGGATAATTCATGATCCACGTTAGTTTCTTATTGCTGATTTCCATCAGTTTTACCTTATTTGTAACCGAATAGTCCCGCATTACAAGCGTAAGTTCTTTACCATCTTTACTAATCGACCAGGTTCCTGAAGTTTTGCGGTAAATCGCCTTATATTCAGTCAAAAGCGTAAAAGTGTTATCACGTTTAAAGGTATAAAATGTATGCTTATGCGCGTTTACCCCTTCCTCCCAGGTAGCAGAATTAAGCGGTAGAGAATCATTGGCTTTAAGCGAAGCTTCGCTGCCTTGCCATTTTCCCAAAATATTCTTCTCAGGCGAGGTAGAACATGAAACAAACGCAATGATG
>DASVHX010000075.1:0-12105 GCA_036382355.1 Bacteroidales bacterium | reverse complement strand
ATGCCAAATTTATGTTTGATCACCAAAATAAGCGAGAAGATCATCGTAGTTGCTCCAACCACTGCTGTACCTATAAGTACCGGCTTGGCCGTAGCTTTAAATGTATTGCCCGCGCCATCATTGGCTTCCAGATAATGCTTGGCGTTTTCGAAATCGGGTTTGAAGCCAAATTCCTTTTCTATTTCTGTTCCTGCACTCTGATTTTCCTCAATAAGCGAAAGTTCATAAATACTCTGGGCATTGTCGGTTACCGGACCATAACTATCAACTGCAATCGTTACTGGTCCCATACCCAGAAAACCGAAGGCAACAAGGCCGAAGGCAAAAATTGACGGATAGATCATGAGAACGTCTAGACCATGTGTAGAAGCAAAATAAGCGATGAACATAAGTACCAGGAATACCATTCCTTGCCAGAAAGCGCTGAAGTTGCCGGCAACAAGACCAGAAAGAATATTGAGCGAAGCCCCACCTTCACGCGAAGCCGTAACAATTTCATTTACATGGTCGGATTTTGGGCTGGTAAATATCTTTGTAAATTCTGGAATGAGCGCTGCGCCAAGCGTACCGCAACTGATGATAATGGATAAAGTGAGCCACAAGTTATTTGCCAGTGCACCAAGCATGATATAACTTACTGCGAAAGTTACAAGGATCGAAAGGATAGAAGTGATCCAAACTAATGTGGAAAGGGGTTTCTCAAAGTCCATATCCACTGCATCACGGTATTTTGTATTCGTATAAATTTTATTGATATAAAAAGCAACGATAGAAGTAATTACCATAAGGATACGCATAAGAAATATCCAGGTTAGTAAAAGTGTTTGGTCGGCTATGTTCATTACAGCCAGCACAATAAAACTGATGAGGGCAACGCCTGTAACACCATATGTTTCGAAACCATCGGCGGTCGGTCCTACACTGTCGCCTGCATTATCACCGGTACAATCGGCAATTACGCCTGGATTGCGGGGATCGTCCTCTTTAATCTTGAAGACCACTTTCATCAAATCGCTGCCGATATCGGCAATTTTCGTAAAAATGCCACCGGCAATACGGAGCGCTGATGCGCCCAACGATTCACCTATGGCAAAACCGATAAAACTGGCGCCGGCAAATTCGCGGGGAATGAAAAGTAAAATAATGAGCATCATGATGAGTTCCACACTAACCAGCAGCACTCCAATGCTCATCCCGGCATCGAGTGGAATATTCAGGAGTTTAAGTGGTTTGCGTTCCAGCGAAGCAAAAGCCATACGACTGTTGGCCAGTGTATTCATACGGATACCAAACCATGCAACACCATAGGAACCCAGAATACCAATTACGGACCACATCAGGATGAGCAGAACTCCGCCAAAGCTCATTTCCTGAAGGAAACCAAAATAGAAAGCGATACAGGCTGCGATGAAGGCAAAGAGGATAAGTAAAAATTTTCCCTGCTGAATAAGGTAAGTTTTGCAGGTTTCGAAAATGATATGCGCCACATCGAGCATGCTCTTGTGAGCCTTCAGCTTTTTAACGCGGGTAAACTGGTACAAACCGAAGAGTAATCCAAGTATGCAAATCAGAAAACCAAACAGCAGTATATTGGTCTGCCCCTGATCAAGCACGGGAATTTTAAGATCGGCTTCGCTGCCGAAAACCAAAGCCGGTAGCGCAAAAGCCATAATAAAAGAAAGTAATCGTTTCATAAGTAATTGGATTAGTTAGTGAATATATTTTAAAGGTCAACAAATATAAAGCAATATGAATGAAAAGCCATGAGAAGTCTCCCGGGTAAAAGGCAAAGATAAAATTTACTACAGCGCCAATGAACAATGCCGGAAAATATTCCGTTTTACAGCTTTACCAGCCAACTTGTTAAAAAATAAATTGTAACTTTAAGCAATGGATAGACTAACAGGGCTTGTAAAGTCGTTTTTTTTAATAATTTAGCGCAACTTTGCCGCGTATGATAAAAATTGAACTGGATATAAAAGGAATGACTGTAAGTCAGTCGCAACACAATTCCTATGCGCTGGTACTTGGCGAAGTAAAAGGCTTGAGACGCTTACCTATTATTATAGGTGCTTTCGAAGCACAGGCAATTGCCCTGGAACTTGAGCGCATGCGTCCCAGCAGGCCACTCACACACGACCTTTTCCGCAATTTTGCAGATGCTTATGGCATCAACATTCAGGAGGTGATCATCAATAAATTTGCTGAAGGTATTTTTCATGCGCTGCTTATATGTAACGACGGCGAATCGCTCAAAGAAATTGATTCGCGAACGTCGGATGCCATTGCGCTGGCATTACGTTTCAATTGTCCTATATATACTTATGAGCACATCCTGGCCCAGGCCGGTATAACATTTGAAGAAGAAGCCGGCGATACGGAACCTGGAACAGAAGCTGTTGAACAAACCACTGAATTCAGTTCATATTCAGATGAGGACCTGGAAGAAGAATTAAAAAAAGCTATAACTGACGAGGATTATGAGCGTGCTTCAATGATTCGCGACGAAATGAACAAAAGGAAATAAACTATTCAATTCCAACTTTCACTTACTAACAATAAACGCATTATGGGAATAAAGCAACGTCTCATCCTCCTGAATTTTCTTCAATTTTTCATCTGGGGCTCCTGGCTTCTTACAATCGGTGCATACTGGTTTCAAACCAAACATTGGTCAGGTACCGAGTTTGGGGCAATTTTCTCTACCATGGGAATCGCATCCTTGTTCATGCCTGCAATAGCAGGTATTATAGCCGACAGATGGATTAACGCCGAAAAACTTTATGGTAGTTTTCACATCACAGCTGCAATTATACTTTTTTTCGTACCACTGGTGAACGACCCATCCACCATGTTCTGGATAATGCTGGTGAACATGATTTTTTATATGCCAACTATCTCACTTTCTATCACGGTTGCCTATTCCACGTTAAAAAGCCAGGGACTGGATATCATTAAAGAATATCCGCCAATCAGGGTTTGGGGAACAATCGGTTTTATTGTTGCACTCTGGACAATCAGTCTCAGTCATCTTGAAGTCTCGGCAGCGCAGTTTTATGTAGCATCAGCAGCCTCTTTATTTCTTGGCGTGTATTCATTTACCCTGCCAAAATGCCCGCCGCTTGGAAAAGGGCAGAAGCATTCTTTTGTCAGCGCACTTGGGCTAAATGCATTTTCACTTTTCAAAAACGCAAAAATGGCGGTGTTCTTTATTTTTGCCATGCTGCTTGGCGCTTCGCTTCAATTGACCAATGCTTACGGAGATACATTCCTGCATGATTTTGCCAATATCCCGGCATATAAAGATTTGATAGCGGTAAAATTCCCCGCGATTATCATGTCCATATCGCAAATCTCCGAAACGCTTTTCATCCTTACCATTCCATTCTTCCTGCGAAGATTCGGGATAAAGAATGTGATGCTGATGAGCATGTTTGCCTGGGTATTGAGATTCGCACTTTTCGGATTAGGAAACCCTGGCGATGGCCTTTGGATGATTATACTCTCCTGTATCATTTATGGAATGGCATTCGATTTCTTCAATATATCGGGTTCTCTTTTTGTTGAAACCCAAAGCGACCCAAGTATCAGGGCAAGCGCCCAAGGCCTGTTTATGATGATGACCAATGGTTTTGGCGCTTTTCTGGGCAGTCGCATCAGCGGTATAGTTATCGATAACTATTTTACTATGGCAGATGGCCGGTTCGACTGGAAGGGAATCTGGTTCAGTTTTGCAGCCTATTCCCTAGTTGTCGCGGTGTTGTTTGCTATATTTTTCAGACACAAACACGACCCGAAAGCATTGGAAACTGTCAGCCTATAAGTATTTAGGCTATTGGTATTTAGACAGTAGACTGTCAGTTAGATGATTAGAAGGTGAACCTTAGTCTGGAATGCTGTAAGCAAAACAGAATTTGACTAAAAGGTTGATAGCCTAATCCCTGACAGCCTTCTAAGTGTGAATGCAATCAGCCTGTTTTTTAGACTTTTCACTTAATAAAAACAATGAAACAATATCTCGACCTGCTCGATCATGTTCTTCATAACGGCACACGTAAAGCCGACCGTACGGGTACGGGGACATTAAGTGTGTTCGGCTATCAGATGCGCTTCAACCTGGCAGAAGGCTTTCCGCTGCTCACAACGAAAAAAATGCATCTTCGTTCGATTATCCACGAACTACTCTGGTTCCTTAAAGGGGAAACAAATGTAAGCTACCTTCACGAAAATAAAGTTAAAATATGGGATGAATGGGCCGACGAAAACGGCAACCTTGGACCAATTTATGGGCATCAATGGCGAAGCTGGGATACACCCGAAGGCGGAAGCATCGACCAAATCAGCCAGGTATTGGAAACTATCCGGCGAAACCCGGATTCACGCCGCATGCTGGTGAGCGCCTGGAATGTGGGCGAAATCGAAAAGATGGCTCTTCCCCCCTGCCATATCCTATTCCAGTTTTATGTAGCCGATGGCAAGCTTTCCTGCCAACTCTACCAGAGAAGTGCGGATATTTTCCTTGGTGTTCCTTTTAATATTGCTTCATACGCCCTGCTTACGCAAATGATGGCGCAAGTAACCAGGCTGCAGCCGGGAGATTTCGTGCATACATTTGGCGACGCCCATCTTTACCTTAACCATCTTGACCAGACACGGCTGCAATTGTCAAGGCAACCAAAGCCTTTGCCCAAAATGCTTATAAATCCAGAAGTGAAAGATATTTTCGACTTTAAATACGAGGACTTTAGACTGGAGGGATATGAGCCGGATGCGCATATTAAGGCACAGGTGGCGGTGTAGAAAAAATGCTGAGTGCTGAGAAATTAGAAGCTGAAATTGCGAAATTGCGAAATTGTGAAAATTAGAAATTAGACAATTAGAAATTAGAAATTTACCACTCTCCATGAAACACATATCCATCATAGTTGCAATTGCCCAAAATCTCGCTATCGGAAAAGCTAATGAATTGCTCTGGCACATACCTGAAGATCTTAAGCGATTTAAAAAACTCACCACCGGTCACACAATGATTATGGGCAAACGCACTTTAGAATCATTACCGATCCGGCCATTACCCAATCGCAGGAATATTGTAATTACAGATATTGCAGGAGAAACAATTCCTGGTTGCGAAATGGCCTATTCTATTGATGAAGCTGTGTCACTTTGCGATCCTGATGGCGAAAACTTTATCATTGGCGGAGGATCGGTTTACAGGCAGTTTATGCCTTTGGCCGACCGGCTGTATCTTACCTTAGTGCATAAAGACTTTGATGCCGACACCTTTTATCCTAAGATTAATTTTGATGAATGGATAGAACGTGAGCGGACAGAATGTGAGGCGATGAAAACACTTGGCTTTAATTATACCTATCTCACGCTCGACAGGAAATAGTTTTAAGTTGGGATTGCCTAAAGTTGGGAGTGCCAAAAGCACTTGGGCATAAGTTGTGCGCTAAAGAAATGCCTAAAGTTGGGAGAGTTTAATGTTAGGAGTATTTTGAGCCTCTTTCCTATTGCCTATTGCCTATTGCCTATTGCCTATTGCCTATTGCCTACTACCTATTGCCTAGTATAAATCAGGTCTTCTGCTTCTTCTTTTTGGCTGCAGGAAAAAGAACATTGTTCAGGATAAGCCTGTATCCGGGCGAATTGGGGTGCAAACTCAGGTCGGTAGGCGGGTCGCCAACCAGGTGCTGGTAATCTTCAGGGTCGTGCCCGCCATAGAAGGTCCAGGTGCCTTTACCAAACTCACCATGAATATAACGGGCTTCATTGGCAGCTTTATTTTCGCCCATCACAATTACATTTGATTTAAGATAAGTTTTGTTAAAGGCAGTTGTCTGCCCCATAAATCCTTTGATAACCTGTTCATGATCCTGGCAAAGCATGGATGGCACCGGATCCCACTTTGCCGAAAAATCAAAAAGTGTAAAAAAATCACTGTTGCGCGGCACTTTCCGTGTATCGCTGACATCGATGGACGAAACCTCATAATCGTAAGGATTCGTATCGAGTTTAAAATCCTTGAAGGCAAAACAATTATCGTAGTTAAGCTTCGATTGTGCGCCGGGGTCGGCAGGATCGCCGTCGAACATCACATCGCAAATATCCAGCCCGGTTGCTGCTAAGGCAATATCATAACTATCCGGCGCCGAACACATGGCAAACAAATAGCCTCCGCCTGCCACGAAATCGCGGATTTTCTCTGCAACAGCAAGTTTGAGTTCTGAAACCTTAGCGAAGCCCAGTTTACGTGCCATTTCTTCCGAAAGGCGGACATCTTCCCTATACCATGCTGCGTTGCGGTAAGCAGACCAAAACTTCCCATACTGCCCGGTAAAATCTTCGTGGTGAAGATGCAGCCAATCATATAGCGGCAAGGCACCTTTAATGACTTCCTCATCATATATAACATCATAAGGTATCTCGGCATATGTAAGTGCAAGTGTAACGGCATCATCCCACGGCAATTTATTCTTAGGGGAATATACAGCAATCTTCGGCGCTTTCTGGAGCTTTACCTCATCCATGTTCACCTGAGGATCGGCAATCTCCTGAAGTATAGCAGTGGATTGCACATCTGCGATCACTTCAAAGTTTACACCGCGTATGGTGCATTCGTTTTCGATCAATTTGTTGTATTTGCACATAAAACTCCCACCGCGATAGTTGAGCAGCCAACTCACTTCTACTTCCCTTTGCAAAGTCCAATAGGCAATCCCATATGCTTTCAAATGATTTTTCTGTGTATTGTCCATCGGAATAAGCAGATAGGCAGCCTGAACTGCAATTACGGAAAACAGAAAAAAGATTACGAATACTATACGCCGCATCTGTTTACAAAGATATGGATGATAATGAGATTGATCAGAAGGGAGTTTCGTCCTGCATATCATTGAAACGCGATGGCATGGTTATGGTACGTGAATCGAAACCCTGGTTAGGATTTAGTAAAACACCCGGATCGATATCCACCATTTCCAGATCAGCAAAGCTTGCATATTTGCCGATAAACCTCAGACGTACTTCGCCGGTAGGCCCGTTACGATGCTTGGCAATAATCAGATCGGCCATACCGATGGTCGATCCTTTTTCGTCGTCGGTGATATTATAATATTCGGGGCGGTAAATAAAAATTACCATATCTGCATCCTGTTCTATAGCTCCGGATTCGCGTAAGTCGCTGAGTACAGGTTTTTTGTTGGTCGATCGTGTTTCTACCGACCGATTAAGCTGCGATAAAGCTATTACCGGAATATCAAGTTCTTTGGCCAGGCTCTTGAGTGATCGTGAAATGTTTGAGATTTCCTGCTCACGGTTACCTTTGTCCCCGGTTCCGCTCATGAGCTGAATATAGTCAATTACCACCATCTGAATATCATACTGCTGCTTTAATCGGCGGCATTTTGCCCGAAAATCGAAAATATTGAGCGAAGGTGAATCATCGATATACATTGGTGCACTGATGAGCGTGCCTATCTTTGCATTCAGTTGTTCCCACTCATAGGCTTCGAGATTTCCCTTTTTCAGTTTATCGGCCGGAAGTTGCGATTCTGCAGAAATAAGCCTGGTAACCAACTGTACCGACGACATTTCGAGCGAGAAGAAAGCAATTGGCTTCTTAAAGGTAACTGCAATATTCCGCGCCATGGAAAGTACAAAAGCTGTTTTTCCCATACCTGGGCGGGCGGCGATAACGATTAAATCCGATTTCTGCCAACCGGAAGTAAAGCGGTCGAGTTCCGTAAACCCGGAAGGTACACCACTGAAAGTACCATCGTGGCTACGTGCTGCCTCAATCTGCTTTATGGCATCTGCAATAAGCGTTTGCATGGTACTGAAATTGCGTCCCAGACTACCTTCGCTTATGCTGAATAGGTTGCTTTCCGCCCTGTCGAGCAGCGTGAAAACGTCGGTAGTATCTTCAAACGAATCGCGGATTGTTTCGGTGGAAACGCGGATCAGTTCACGTTGTATAAACTTCTGTATAAGAATGCGTGTGTGAAATTCGATATTGGCAGCAGAAGCAATACGATTGGTAAGTTGTGTAATAAAAAACGGCCCTCCTACTGCGTCCAGTTCCCCCATCAATTTCAATTCATTGGTAACGGTAAGAATATCGATAGGCTGAATTTTGGAGAAAAGATTTTGAATGGCCTTGAAAATAACCTGGTGCGCGTCCTTGTAAAAGATTTCCGGCTTCAATAATTCGATTACTGAGGTGAGTGCATCCCGCTCAAGCATGAGCGCACCCAGCACTGCTTCTTCGAGATCGATCGCCTGCGGCGGAATTTTGCCATGCTCTGAAAAAGCCAGGGCCATCGGCATCCTTTTTGTCCGTACACGACCAGCTTCACTTTTTGGGTTATTCTTTTCTTCCATATGCCAAAAGTAAAAATTATTCAAGATGTCCGATGGGCATAGGCAGATAATTTATGAACAACTTCAGGGACCAAAGATGGGTATTCCTTGCAATCCTTTTATATGTGCCTATAAGTTGTTCCTTATTAAGATGCAACCCGTCCCTCATTATTTGAAGCCGGGTTTTCCACGCACATCAGGCAAGCAGATAAGCGTACCTTCGGACAAACCACTTTTTTATGTAAGTTTGAGCCTCCATTTAAAACATCCGAAATGATCACTATAAAAAGAACAATCTATATACTTATGGCATTCCTGCTCACAGGCATAGGAACCACACAGGCCCAGGTCAGGAAAATGATCTCCCTTTCGGGAACAATCGCCAACCACGGCACTTACAACGAAATATACCTCGATTCGCTTGGTCCGCAGGAGTCCGTTAAGGTCACATCATCGCCAATTGCTGCCGATGGTTCATTCACGATGAAAACCCTTGTATTGAGATCAGATATTTACAAACTCAGACTCGAAGAAAATAATTTCATGTATCTCGTCATCAGCCCGGGCGAAAATATAACCATCCAGGCAACCGGACCAAAACTCGACTTAAGCATAAAAATAACAGGTTCACCTCAATCAATTGATGTAATTAACACCATGAACGCCGTTGTGCCTTACAACCAACGTATCGACAGCCTCAACAAGCAATATACCGCAGCGGTAAATACGCCGAAACAAGATTCTGTGGTTCCTCTTATCATCACAGCTATGGGTATTGCAGAAAATGCCAGAAAAGCTGAGATCGCATCGCGAATCCGTAAAAACCCTTCTTCGCTTGCATGGCTATTCTTTTTAGACAAATTCGATGTTTCGGCAGATTTTGAGGTGATGGACATTCTTGACAAAGGCCTTTACAACGCTTATCCGCAGAATATTTATGTGGCCCAACTCCATAAACAGGTGGCTGAAGAACGCCGTTTGGGAATTGGGCAAGAGGCTCCGGAAATAACGCTCTCCAATCCCGACGGAAAAACAGTGAGCCTATCCTCGTTACGTGGTAACATCGTCCTTATAGATTTCTGGGCATCGTGGTGCGGCCCCTGTCGCAAGGAAAACCCAAACGTTGTGCTGCTTTACGAGAAATACCATGCCAAAGGATTCGAGATTTTCAGCGTATCGCTTGATAAAACGCGCGAAGCATGGGTAAAGGCCATTGCCGACGACCACCTCACCTGGACGCACGTAAGCGACCTTGGCTATTGGAAATCGGCTCCGGCTATTCTTTATGGAGTAACCTCAATTCCATTTACGGTGCTTCTGGATCGCAATGGTAAAATCATTGCCAAGAAACTTCGTGGTGAAAGCCTGGAACTGAAACTGGCGGAATTGCTGAAGTGATCTGGTGAATTAAAGGTTTGATGCCTTTATTCCCTGGCTTGTTCAGTTAACCAATGATGCAGCGCAACCATTTCACTCACACATTGCGCGGCAAATCGTCCAATTTCAGCTAGTTCCTGATTATAACTTTCGCCTTCCAAAGCATCAGCCAATGCCAGGTACCGAACACCGGCCATGGTGTCGCTCATTGAGCTTCCCTTATCGGGAATAGTTCCAGGTGGTTGATGGCCAGTAATTTCCGCCAGTCGCTGGCCGGTAACAAGGCCCGGATGATAGATCATTCGCTCCTTAAAAGGTGTAAGCAAATCAATAACCCCAACTTTAGGATGAAACTTATCCAATTCAGAAGAAACTTCCAAAGCCTGACCTGAAACGAGAAGTGTACGGAAGGTGGTAACTTTCGATTTTAATTGTTCTGCAAAAGCAATTCCCGGATTGATACCCGAAGGGGCAATAAAAACATAAGGCGCTGAGCCAGGTTCTCCGGATAATAATACAAATGCATATGGCAAAAGCTCATATGGCCGCGTACCGGCATACAAGGGTAATGCCGGTCTGCAATTGAGCACTATAAGATATGTGAAGGGTGTTTCATTTAAGTTGATAAAAGCCTTAAGTGCATCTTTATCCAGAAACATTTCACCACTTAGCTGGCTGTCGATCTGCATCTGCTGATGTCGGTTAATTTCCGGCAATCCTGCAAGTTGCTCCAATGACTGAAAACCTGCGTTGAAATGCTTTTGCTGCTCTTCAGGTGAAAAGGCATCCAAGTCAAAAATTGAGGGACGAAGATAATTTTTCCAGCAATGTCCGATAAAATCGCAGGTATAAGGGTTATGGCAATGCAAACCTACAGGAATCGAAGGCGCATGTGGCAATAAGATGACTTCCTTCTCTCTCTGAATTTGTTCACGGATATAATCCTGCCTGGAGAGCACTTGTTCCAGCACGCTGTGGGAAATAAAGAGTTTTTCCAGTTCAATTTCGCTTCCGCGCGTATAATCGCTGTCAATATGTATTATTCGGATATCTGCCAGTGGCAGCCCGCTTCCTGTTATCACATAATACTGCAAAGCAGCATCGAGCAGATGAGTTTCCGAAACCGACCGCGAACTCTTCACTTCAATACCAATCCATCCTGCTGGCGTGTGAATAAGAATATCCAGCATCACCAAAACCTTATCGTGCTGAAATGCAGCTTCGTAAATAACCTGTTCACCTTTGGCGATCCAATCTGTAGTTAATGCCACTGAACGCGCATAAAGGAATGGGGATGCAGGTGTAGCATCTTTGCCGCCAGGAAAAAGCTGGCGCGCCAGGACGCCGACATTAGTTCCTCTCGAAAATACAGCTTGCTGCTCCTGCGAAAGCGGATCGCGAAGGAAATAGCGCTTCTTATAAAAAAAAAGCGATTTGAGGCATTGCACTCCCCGGATAAATGTGGATTTCGATAAGGTATGGCGCTCCATAGCCTGCACAATTTTATAAATTTTGAATCTTATAAATTCACCGCTGAGACACAGAGTTAACGGAGTTCTACAGAGTTATTCCTCTGTGTTTCTATGTGTTCTCCGCGCCTCTGTGGTTATTTTACTTTTGTGTATTGGAAGTAAAAAATATACGCTTTATTCCGTTTGATGTATTGTTTATCACAATAACTGCAAGTGTTTTGGATTGCTGCAGATCAATCCGGATACAACAAATATTTCTTTCGCATCTGTTTGTATCCATCCAATCCCTTTTTCCAGCTTTCGCTGATTTGGGCAGGTGTAAGCCCCGATTCTATCTGTTGGCGCAAAGTAGATGTTCCTGCTAATTTTTCGAAGAAATTATTAAAAAACTGTTCCTTCTTCTTTAGCTGGTTATAGCTACTGATAAGCCATTTAGGCTCAATGCGGCCATGTGCTTTAAGATCGTCGGCGTCTGCTGTCAGATCCTTTCCAAAGCAAAGTTTTCCTTCGCAGGGAGGATGTTCACTCACTCCTTTAATTGAAACAGGTTTAAAACTGAAACCTTCATCCGGTAGACCGGGATGCCCGATTATACGGAATGGCTTGCTGGTGCCTCTTCCAACCGATACTACCGTGCCTTCGAACAGACAGAGTGAAGGATACAAATAAACGGAAGCCATATCGGGAAGGTTTGGAGACGGCTTTACCGGCAAATTATAGCGCATCGAGTGGTTGTAATGTTTCAGTTGCACTACATTCAAATCACATTTTATTCCTTTTCCAAGCCAACCTTCACCATTGACCATTGTTGCATATTCGCCTATGGTAAGACCATAAACCAAAGGCACCGGGTGCAAACCAACAAATGAACTGAGTGCTGGTTCCAAAACCG
>DASVHX010000074.1:0-11385 GCA_036382355.1 Bacteroidales bacterium | reverse complement strand
CCCAGGCAGGAAAATGAAATAGCAATCTTTATTTTTCCCGTGGACCATCGCTCCGGTGTTCTCTTATCTGCCCAAGGAGTTCTTTCTGGAAGCCACGTTCAGCTTCGTAAAGTTTAAGTACTTTTTTGGGTGGCAGGATTGACTTAAACTGTGCATGGTACTCTTTGCGCAGTTCGAGTAGTTTCTGTGCCTCAATTATTTGTCCGTCGGCAAGATCGGCGGCTTCCTTGTCGGAGAGTTTATCAATATCCTGGTCTTCGGATCTGGCATTTCGGCCAAATCCTTGTCTTAACGTTCTGCGTTTGGCATCAAACTGATTATAGACCGGCCAAAAAGCCTGGGCTTCCTGGGGTGTAAGTTCCAATTGTCTGGTTAAGTAAGCAATTTTTTGAGCTTCAATTTGTTCCCGGTGATGCTGAGGTCCACGGCCAGGCTGGGCAAGAGCGACAGATGTAAGCGCAAGAATAAGTGAAGCGCATAATATGAATGTTACGAGATGCTTTTTCATGGTATTAGGCATTAGTATTTATTTGTAATTTTAAATTAAAGCCCGGCTAAAAGATCGGTGTCATCATTTTCGTCGAGTAAATATTGGATTATTTCTTCGGTAGTAGCTGAAGTGGTGTCGTTACTGCTTAATGCAATTCCCATGGTATTAAAGTCGATGGTTGATACATCCTTATCTGTTATCCCGTTTTCTTCCAGCAATAATGCTTCATCGGCATATGTTTGGTCGTATTCATCGGAAAGGCTCGCGGTTTTAGTTGATTTAGCAATTGGAGATTTTGAAATAGTAACAATGTTTGCAGGTTTTATGATCATAAAGAAAACTGCTATGGCTGCTACCGCTGCTGCTGACATCCATACCCGGCGAAGAATGGGCGATGGCTGTGGATTTTCCTGCTTTTTTTGAGTATCTGCTGCAATCCAGTCCATAATTTTTTGTGGTAATTCATCAAAATAATTCTCAGGAACCTGGAAAGGATCAGTCCGGGGCACATTTTCATCATGCAAATTAAACCGGTGATTTACAGCCGGGTTGGATTGGTTTGATATATGTCGGATTCGTTTCATTTGCGCTTTAATTCTTTGCAATCTACATTTATACAGATGGATGATATTCGTTAAAGTTTAATGTGTAGTAACATATTCTTCTACTTTTTTAGCAGCGAAATGATACGAAGCTTTAAGCGCACCTGCTGAAGTGCCCGTTATTGCAGATATTTCTTCATAGCTCAGTTCATTGTAATAACGCATATTGAAAACCAGCCTTTGTTTGGTGGGCAATTTCAGAATGGCTTGGTGCAATATGATTTCGATTTCATCTCCCGAAAAGTAATTGTCGTCGTGCAAGGCTTGCTCCATCTGCTTCTCCATTCCATTAAATGAAAGAAACATCCTAAGGCGCTTGCTTTTCAGGTGGCTGAGGGCTTCGTTGGTGGCGATACGATATATCCATGTATAAAGTTTGGCATCCTCGCGAAACGTAGCAAGGTTGTTCCATACTTTCAGGAATACATTCTGAACAATATCATCGGTATCGTCGTGATGGATCACCAAATGACGGACATGCCTGTAAATGCGCTGCTGGTATTGGCGCACCAGCAGGTCGAAACCATAACGGCGTGTTTCCTCTTTCCTGAGCAGGTCGAGTAGATGCTGATCCGACATTTCATCCATATGCCGTTATTTAGTTGAAAATGTAATCGGATAGCAAGATGATACGGATGAAAAATTTCAGATATCCGGATTGTTTTATCCTTTGCGGGCAATGGCCCTTAAAGCAGCTTCAACGATATGAGGCGTGTCGAGGCCATATTTCACAATAAGTTCTTCAGGTGTGCCGCTTTCGCCAAAATGGTCGTTCACGGCTACCATTTCGAGTGGAGCCGGAAACTGACGCCCGAGTAATTGCGCGATGCTATCGCCCAATCCACCATTCATCATATGTTCTTCAGCTGTAATCACACATTTCGTCTTGCTAACCGATTGTAAGACTGCTGCATCGTCCAAAGGTTTAATGGTGTGGATATTAATTACTTCAGTAGATATGCCTTTGGTTTCAAGAATTGCAGCAGCTTCCATAGCTTTCCATACAAGATGACCAGTTGCAAAAATAGAAACATCGCTGCCTTCATTCAGGAGCAATGCTTTCCCCATTTCGAATGCTAAATCTTCTGGAATAAACACAGGAACTTTGGGCCTGCCAAAACGCAGGTAAACCGGTCCGGTATGTTTGGCTATAGCTAAAGTAGCTGCTTTGGTCTGGTTGTAATCGCAGGTATTTATCACCGTCATGTTCGGCAAAATCTTCATCAGCCCGATATCTTCAAGTATCTGGTGCGTGGCGCCATCTTCGCCAAGGGTAAGACCGGCATGCGAAGCACAGATTTTAACGTTCTTATTTGAATAGGCTACCGATTGCCTTATCTGGTCATAAACCCTTCCTGTCGAGAAATTGGCGAATGTACCTGTAAACGGAATTTTACCTCCGATCGTGAGTCCTGCTGCCATGCCTATCATGTTGGCTTCCGCTATGCCTACCTGGAAAAACCGTTCCGGAAAAGCTGCAGCAAAAGCATCCATCTTTAGCGATCCTGTAAGATCGGCACAAAGTGCAACAACCTCGGGGTTATTATTCCCCAATTCGAGCAAACCTGCTCCAAATCCTGAGCGCGTATCTTTCATCCCAGTGCTTACATATTTTTTTGTCATAAGAATCAGTCGTTTTTCTGGCTGCTAAAGTGGAGTAATTTTCAATCGTTATATACTTTAATCTCGGTGGTCATTCCCGGTGATATCGTGAATCGATTCTCAATAGTATAGAGTGATCGTTTTAAACTACGCGAACGAAACTCGATCCGGTAATTGCCGGGTTGCAGGATGAGGGTTTCCACCTGGGCGTTATCGCGCAGTTCGTAAATCCAAACAAGTTTACCGTTCTGTTCGGCATATAAGCTTCCAAATCCGGTAAACGATTTCCGGATAACGGCAATACCAGGTTGCGGAATCTCAATGGTAGTTGTTTGACTTTGGCTCACATCTACATCATTGATGTATAGCCTGGGTAAAGATAGTATTTCCAGATCGTATTTACCTGTGAGGTAACGGCGGGTCTCATTGAAATTCTGAACGTTCAGCGTCTGGCTGTTGCCTTTAATGCGAACAATACATTCCAGGTTCCGGGTTGTTTTTTCGCTGCCGGCAACCTTTAAGCTGATTGAACCCTGAGGTGTATGTGCAGCGATTACGGTATGCTTACCCGGAATTAATTTTACATTGTCCACATGCACCGGAGGTACCGTATTGATTATAATGTTGTAAGTAGTCAATGGATCAATCGTTAAGGTATCCGGCAGGCCTTTATTATTCAGGGTGTGAATAAAATTGTATTTCACTAGCCCCGAGAAATTATCGTAGAAGGTCATATTCACATTGGTTTCGCTGGGATTGCCATCAGTGTCGAGCAGGTTCACCTGCACCGAAGTAGAGTTAAGTGCTTGCGAAATAACAGCTGTAAGCGCCTGTCTGAATGATTTTTCGCTGGCAGCATCAAAAAAAGTCCCCACACATTTGAATGCATCTTCAAAATTTCGGCCTATGCCTATTATAAATGGTTTCAGGACAATGCCTTTCATCTGAAGCGCCTTCGAAACCGCACAAGGATCGCCACCACATTCTTCCAGGCCGTCAGTAATCAGGATTATGATGTTACGGCAATTGTCGCAGGGCGGGAAATCGCCACCGGCCTGCTCCATAGCATAAGCTATTGGTGTGGTGCCTTTTGGAGTAAGTGTTTTTAATACGTATTTAATTTCTTTGAAATTGCTTTTTCCGAAAGGGACTTCGAGGCGGGTATCAGTACAATCTTGTGGAGGGAAAGGCTTCTGATGTCCGTACACACGCAATGCTACTTGCAGGTTTGGCACATTTGTAAGGCTGTCGAGCAGGTTCGACATAAGTTTTTTCGCGATATTGAACTTAATATCGCTTTGCCAGCGGCCATACATACTTTGCGACGCATCAAAAATAAACAGAATACGCGTGGTAGGAGGTGGTTTCGCTTTTGGATGTTCCTCCTGGGCGGTGGCTGTGAATATCCCCGGTATCAGGCTGAAGAACAAATATACTGCGGCTGCTTTTCTGGTCAAACTTCGATTTTATTAATACAGGTTTGTATTTAGCTGAAGAATTTACGTATCAATAATCGCCAATAGTTTCTTCCAACTGGCTAAGTGCGTTTTTGAGCTGTTCATTGCTAGGTGGTGAACCATGCCACCGGTGGTCGTTCATCATAAAATCAACACCATAGCCCATTTCGGTATGCATAAGTATTGCGACAGGCTTGCCTTTACCGGTATGGCTTTTTGCAAGCGGCATGGTGCTCAGGATATCGGCAATGTCGTTGCCGTTCATCCGGAGCACGTCCCATCCAAAAGCTTTCCATTTGGCTTCCAGGTCGCCCAGCGGCAATACTTTATCCACCGGACCATCAATCTGCTGTCCATTATAATCGATGGTAGCGATGATGTTATCCACATTGCGGCCTGCGGCATACAGGGCAGCTTCCCATATCTGACCTTCATCAAGTTCGCCATCGCCATGCAGGGTATATACAAGGGTTGTGTCGTTATTTAGCTTTTTTGCCTGTGCGGCACCAATGGCTACCGAAAGTCCCTGCCCCAGCGATCCGGAAGCAATCCTTATTCCCGGCAGTCCTTCTGCTGTAGCAGGATGGCCTTGCAAACGGGAATTTAACCTGCGAAATGAAGCCAGTTCGGACAATTCAAAATATCCTGCATGTGCCAGAACGCTATACCATACAGCGGAAAGATGTCCGCTGGAAAGGAAAAACAAATCATCTCCTTTTCCATCCATGGTAAAATGATCCGGACGTTGCTTCATCACCTGAAAATACAAGGCAACCATAAAGTCGGCTGTGCCAAGCGATCCTCCCGGATGGCCCGATTGTACACTGTGTACCATGCGCAAAATATCGCGTCTTACCTGGCTTGCTATTGCTTCAAGTTCTGCAGATGTAGGCATAAATATTATTTTAGCCCAAAATTAGACCATTTTGTCAAGATGGAAATGAATAGTTCATAATTTTGATCAAGTTTCCATGTTCATACAATTTACGGCCGGGTTTTTGGTTCTTAAAGCAAATGCCTTGTCCCGATGGATTCAGCAAAAGATAGATTAACTCGTAAAATTTCTGATGATTAATATCCTGCGCCGCTTTATCATATTACTTCCTGTACTTTTATTATTTACCCGCACTGCAACTGCACAATGGCCGGCTGGCGATACCACGTTGTCCGAACGACACTGGGTGGATTCGGTTTATCTCAGTCTTACGCCTGACCAGCGTATTGCCCAGTTGTTTATAATTCGTAGCAAGGCAAATGGCGACACATTGGTGATAAAACAGGTAGCTGACCTGGTGACAACATACAATATAGGCGGAGTGTGTTTTTTTAAGGGAGGACCGGTTAAACAGGCTCAGGTAACCAACAGTTACCAGCAACTGGCGAAAACACCTTTACTCGTATCGATTGATGGAGAATGGGGACTGGGCATGCGGCTAGATAGTACAATTTCTTTCGCACGGCAAATGTCGCTTGGCGCAATGGCCGATAAGCAGCAGATATATGCTATGGGGGCCGAAATAGCCCGACAATGCAAGCGGATGGGCATTCAAATCGATTTCGCGCCGGTGGCCGATATCAATAGTAATCCCCAAAATCCAATCATTAATATCCGCTCGTTTGGAGAACAGAAAGAAGAGGTAGCCGAAAATTGTTTGTTATATGCCAAGGGTTTGCAGGATAATGGTGTAATGGCTGTGGCCAAGCATTTCCCAGGTCATGGCGATGCCGCAACCGATTCGCACATATCCCTGCCTGTGATAAGTCACACCGCAACTGATCTCAATACATTGGATCTGTATCCTTTCAGGAAATTAATAAATGCCGGCATTGGCGGGATAATGGTCGGGCACCTATTTGTCCCTGCGCTCGACTCCACTTCAGGACTTCCTTCTTCGCTTTCGGCAAAGGTTATCAATGATCTCTTGCGGCAGAAGATGGGCTTTCGGGGTGTGGTATTTACGGATGCCATGGACATGGGCGGTGTGGCCGATTATGCAATGCCTGGGAAAACAGAAGTAAAAGCACTGGCGGCAGGAAACGATATGCTGGTTTTGCCTCCGGATGTTCCGGGCGCTATTTGCGCGATTACAGAAGCAATTGATAGTTGCATACTTTCATCAAAATTGATAGAAATCAAATGCCGGAAAGTACTTCATCTCAAATACAGGCTCGGCCTTTGGAAACCTCAACCTCTTAACCTGAAGAATCTTGTTGCTGATCTCAATCCACCGGATGCTCTCAACATGAACCGGCAGTTATATAACGCTTCAGTTACTGTGCTGCGCAACACGAACAACCTGCTGCCCTTGCAAAACCTGGATAAGCTCAGGATTGCTTCAGTAGTGATTGGCGATACCGCGCAAAATGCTTTCCAGGAGCGGCTCGATTTTTATGCACCTATCGATCGCTATACGTTACCTCATACCTCAACAACAATTCAACAGGCAGAGATTTTGCTGAAACTACAGCAGTACAACCTGGTAATTGTAGGTATCGTAAATACACATCCTTCTCCCGTGAAAAACTTTGGTATTACGGGTGAAACCATCAGTTTTGTAGATTCCTTGCAGGCTCACCATGATATGGTATTGGATATTTTTAGTGTTCCCTATGCGCTGGGTTTATTTCATTTTGGTGACAGGATTAAGGGATTATTGGTTTCATACCAGGATAATCCTTTGATTCATGATGTTTCGGCCCAGGTAATCATGGGCGGAATGCAAGCTACTGGCAGGTTGCCGGTATCAGCAGATCATTATTTCAAAGTGCTTGATGGTATTTCTACTATACCGCCCATACGTCTTGGTTTTGCCTCGCCGGAAGCAGTCGGTATCCACACTGCCGATATGGCAACTATTGACAGTATTGCCAACGATGGTATTTTAAAGAATGCTTACCCCGGTTGCCAGGTGTTGGTGGCAAAAAATGGTGTTGTCATTTATCATAAAGCATTTGGTTATCACACCTATGATAAAGATATTCCGGTTCGTCTGACTGACCTTTACGATCTTGCATCAATTACCAAAGTAGCTGCTACCACCTTGGCAGTGATGCATCTGCATGATGAAAAGAAAATTGAACCTGATAAGCATTTGTCTGAATATCTCGGTTATCTGAATGGTACAGATAAAAACAGGATGACAGTGCGTGAAGTGATGGCTCATCAGGCTGGATTGCAGCCCTGGATACCATTTTATAAGCGTACACTTAAGGGCGGAGAGTTAGATACAACAATATACAGTCATGTTTATTCCGAAAGATTCCCTGATAAGGTGGCCGACAGGCTTTATATACGCAGTGGTTATCGGGATGTAATTTTCGATTCCATCGCACATTCTCCTTTGCTGGGAAGCCTTACATACAAATACAGCGATCTCGATTTCCTATTGATGGGCGATGCTGTTGAACATATTTCGGGTATGCCTTTGAACGTTTATGTGAACGATACTTATTACAAACCATTGGGCCTTCCGACGATGGGCTACCACCCACTTTGGCATTCCAGCCGTAATCAGATTCCTCCTACCGAGAACGATACAGTTTTCAGAAAACAGCAGATCGATGGTGACGTACACGATCCGGCAGCTGCCATGCTTGGTGGGGTCGCCGGACATTCCGGGTTATTCTCCGATGCAAATGACCTTGCCGTCCTTATGCAGATGTTGTTGTGGCAAGGCGAGTATGGAGGAAGGCGTTATATCAGCAAAGCCACCGTGGAGGAGTTTACGCAGGTACAATTTCCGCTTAACTATAACCGCCGCGGTTTGGGATTTGATAAACCAGCGCTGGACAAAAGCCAGGAAGGGCCTTGCTGCAGCGATGCTTCTCCTCAAAGTTTCGGACATTCCGGCTTTACCGGAACCTTTGTGTGGACTGATCCTACAGAGCAATTGGTGTATGTTTTTCTTTCCAACCGTGTATATCCCGATGCAGAAAATACTAAACTTGCCAAACTCAACATACGCACCAATATTCAACAGGTCATTTATAAAGCAATTCGTAAAGGCAAATAATAATTGAAGCATAAAACCTTCTCGTGCTAATGCCATTATTAAGGCTATCGGTAGCGGCTACCTCAAGGTGAAACTGATTAACTAAGAGTCTGTTTAAATAACACTTTGGTGCCTTTTGGGCTAAAGCCCAGATTATGGGACTTATTCAATTGCCACGGCCTTAAGACCGTGGCAATTGAATACCAGCTATTTGCGGGCTTTAGCCCAAGAGTTTAACGAACTTTGTTTAAATAATACTTATTATACTGTGCACGGGATAAATTTGTACATTTTGATTTAAGAACTTAGCGTAGCGCTCTCATGAGCGAAGCGAATAATATTGATTACTCACAATTTTTTATTTTAAAGGTGTTCGTGAGGTCGCTTCGCTCTGTTAACGAATTTTGATTCTTGATTTTTCCACTTATTCGTTTTTTACTTCTGATCCACCCCTGAAAACTCTATTCTTTAATTTCTAAACAAAATACGCATACTGAATATCAGCATGTTACAAAGTTAAAATTGAATAGAATTAACTTCCCGGAAGGAACTAATTTTTTAAATCTTAAATCGTTGATCCTTGTTTATTATTCATTTTTTATTTTTTTGAAATGTACTATTTTATCCCGTTTTATGTATAAATCACTACAGTCCGATTAATCTATGAAGATACTGTCAATAGCTTTATTAATATTGTGTCCCACGATTTCATTGTGGCAGGCCCTATGGGACTATATATAGGTAGAAAGCGTTGTTATCGGCGAAATGGAATATTCAATTACCGTGGGCAGTTTCCGGAAATTGCCCGGAAGCCGGATTATGAAGAAGCATTAAAAGTGTTGAAATAAAGAAAAACTGCTATCTTTGCGCCCCGCCGCGGATGTGTCGTAATTGGTAGCCGAGCCAGACTTAGGATCTGGTGCCGCAAGGCGTAAGGGTTCGAGTCCCTTCATCCGCACAAAATAAAATGCCTGTAATTATACCAGTTACAGGCATTTTATTTATAGGGTTTGTGTTTGATATCAAGTGCCGGTACCTTGAGGCTATACCGAAATGCGATACGATATCTTTATTAAGAATATGTTTTGAGGATGTATCTGAAATAATTGATTCATGTTATGGGAAAAATGGAAATCCCCCTGATTGTCGTCGCCTGTGCGTCCTTGCGACCAAACCAGGTAAACAGAAGATCCCGGACGGTATTCCCAACGCAAAACAAGGTTCGATTTGAACTGAAAAAAATTAAAATCAGGATTATCGAAGCTGTAATCAATTACGCCATCAGCGTTTTCATCAACAGAATAAGTTCTGTCGGATTCATTGTATGTAAGTTCGGAATTATTATATGTATGGAACCGGTCGGTAAATTTATCGGCCCTGGGATTGGTGATATTCTTAAAACTTGTGTATTTGCCCGAAAAGATAAACGGCTGTCCATAATACTGGAATGACAAGTCCGGGGTAAGGCTAAGATTCAGTCTTATAGAGGCACCAAAGGACTCTTGCTTAAGAGATGCCATTACATAGCGCGTTTGGTTACCAACATCCTCATTTGCGACATGCTGAAGTTTCGTCTCTCCTTTGGAGTAGCCGGGTTCAATGGAAATGGAAATTGCATTTGCAGGTTTGTAAGTAACCCCTACATTGAAATTTGATGAAGACTGGCTCTGCAGATCACCCCAATAAAATGAAGAATTTGCCGAAAACTGTATCTTTTTCCTATAGTCTGTATTGATTGACACCCAATTGTTCCATCCTCCGGGAGAGATAAGTGCCGGGCCTCCCCACAAATCAGTGACTCCAAGATTGCTACCGTCGCGGTTAGCGCCAGTTCCGAAATACCAGAAATTCTTGAAATTTGCATTAATATTTATATTACCGCCCTTATACAAGGTTTCTCCTGCAAAATTAAATCCTGACCACTGATTGGAACCCAAATTCAAAGAACGAAAAATACTGAAGGGCTCCCAAATCTGGTAACCGACCCAAAACACCTGTTGTATGATATCCGCTTGCCGCATATAGCCCATGTCGTTTAGCTCAAGGCCGGGAGAACGCCAGGTGAGCCAGGCTATATAGCGTATGTGCCCTTTGCCGGTTTTGGCGAATTCGAGGGTGCCTCCATGTCCGGCGAGCGATGTGAAGGATGAATCCAGTTTCGGGCCTTTGGTGTCGGGTCGTTGAAAATAGCGTACCGGCGACTCCTGCAAATTTGTAATTGCTTCTTCTGACCCTCTTACTATACTGAAAACACCATTTAACCTGAAATAATAATTTTTATGCTGAAAGTTTCGTGTATAATTTATACCACCTGTATAGGCCGATGTTGGCAGTGAATTAAGAACAGTATCGGTTATAAAACGGTTTGTCGCAGTAAACATCGTTCCAATTACTGTGTTTCCCTTGTTAATATCTTTTTGCAGGCTTGCAGCGCTATAGTTTGTAAATGGCTCTATTGTTTCTTTTCGCCTGATACCTTCAAGTTCAATTGCGGCGGTTTCTTTTTGGGTGAATGCTTCCAGTAACCCTACCGACCATCCGTCCCTGGTTTTGCCGGATAGCTTAAAAGCGCCGAGTATATTAGCCTGATCAGGCACTTTGGCATGTTCATTATCGTTGAGATCGGGCGAGTGATGTGGGCTGCGTCCGATGCGCCTGGAATAAAAGAGATTATCGCTCGAATTTGGGCCGTCGCCCATCGTAGGTTTAAAATCGAAAATGTTCTTTCCTTCAATAAAAAAAGGTCGTTTTTCAGCAAAGAACGTTTCATAAGCACTAAGGTTGACTTCAGAAGGGTCAGCCTCCACTTGCCCGAAATCGGGATTGATCGTATAATTAACTGTAAAATCGTTGGTAACTCCTATTTTACCATCTACACCAGCCGACATGGTATTTTCTCTTCCTTTGGCAAAAGGATTCCCTTCTTCTTTCTGGAACCTGTTAGCCTTAGCGACAATATACGGGATGACCTCGATTTCTTTTTTTGGAACTAAATTCCTGATCCCATTTAATTCACCAAATAGGCTTACCCAGCCCGATGCATCTTTGGGTATATATTTCCAGATGGATTGTTCTTGCATCCGGTAGATGTTTCGCCATACCTGCAAACCCCACGTTTGGTCATCTTTTTTTGAAAACCTTAGTTGGTTCAGAGGTATTTTCATTTCGGCAGTCCAGCCCAACGAATCAATAGCGGTTTTAGCATACCAGATAGGATCCCAGGTTAGGTCTTCCGAATTATC
>DASVHX010000073.1:0-5882 GCA_036382355.1 Bacteroidales bacterium | reverse complement strand
CCGAAAGATCTTCCGGCTTTTTGCAGAAAGATGATTGAAGAACTAAAATAATGATATAGAAAAATATGTATTTTTTAAAACCTGACTTATGAGCGCAAATGTATCGGACCAACTGGTGGAAACATTGGTTGAAGCAGGTATCCAAAGGATATATGCAGTAACAGGCGATAGTCTCAATCATGTAAATGCAGCAGTTCATCGTAACGGCAAAATCAAATGGATCCACGTACGGCACGAAGAAACGGCTGCTTATGCTGCAGGAGCAGAGGCTCAGCTAAACGGTCTGGCATGTTGTGCTGGCAGTAGCGGCCCCGGACATGTCCATCTGATAAACGGATTGTATGATGCACACCGTTCTTCAGCCTCCGTTTTGGCTATTGCTTCTACAATCCCTACCAAAGAATTTGGAACAGGTTTTTTTCAGGAAACAAACACCATTAAACTTTTTGACGATTGCAGTTGCTACAATCAGATAGCAACGACACCAATACAATTGCCACGTATGTTACAGGCAGCTCTCCAAAATGCCGTGCATAAAAAAGGCGTAGCAGTTATTGGATTGCCTGGTGATATTACCGATCTTCCCGCAGTAGCAGCTGAAACCACTACCCTACTCTACAGAAACCAGCCTGTTGTCAGGCCATCGGAAAATGAGCTGTTGCAACTGGCTGAATTGTTAAACTCGCATAAAAAGGTCACTATTTACTGCGGACTGGGCGCTGCTGAGGCACACAAAGAAGTTATTCAGCTGGCTGAAAAGCTCAAGTCACCGGTAGCTTATTCATATAAAGCAAAGATGGCGATCCAGTATGATAACCCTTATGAAGTTGGACTCACCGGATTACTGGGGATTCCATCGGCCTATCACGCTATGCATGAATGTGATTTGCTGGTATTATTGGGCACCGATTTTCCATACACACCTTTCATGCCCGTTGAAAATAAGATTGTTCAAATTGACATTAAACCCGAAAACCTCGGGCGAAGGGCTAAACTCGATCTGGGACTTTGCGGAGATGTGAAAGATACCTTGCAGGCGCTCTTGCCTCTGTTAGGAATAAAGGAAGATGTCGCATTTATCGATCAGCAATTGGAATTTTATCAGGAAGTCAAAAAGAATTTACAGTCCTATGTTAAGGATACCGGGAAACCCAATGAAATTCATCCTGAATTTGTCGCATCTGTAATAAATGAGTTAGCAGACAAGGATGCCATATTTACAGTAGATACCGGAATGAGTTGCGTGTGGGCTGCTCGTTACATTGAAGGTACTGGTCAACGGAAAATGCTGGGTTCGTTCAATCATGGTTCAATGGCAAATGCAATGCCACAGGCAATAGGTGCTGCGCTTGCCCGTCCTGACCAACAGGTTATTGCCTTCTGCGGCGATGGAGGTATTTCGATGATGTTGGGCGACCTCATGACCATTGTTCAATATCAGTTACCCGTGAAGATCATTGTTTTTAACAACCGGTCATTGGGAATGGTGAAGCTGGAAATGGAAGTAACTGGGATTCCCGATCTGGAAACGGATATGTTAAACCCTGACTTCATAAAAATAGCAGAAGCAATGGGAATGACAGGTATTGGTATTGATGATCCGGATGATGTAAAATCAGGATTAGAAAAGGCCTTTATGCATGAAGGTCCTGTTTTGGTTTCAATTCAGACTGATCCGAATGCCCTCGCCATGCCTCCCAAACTGGAATTTGACCAGATGAAAGGTGTAGCTTTATACATGGGGAAAATGATGTTAAACGGGCGTATGGATGAAGTATTTAAAGTTATTTCGTCCAATTATAAGCATTTGAGTGAGGTAATCTGATTTGAAATACTGAAATAAAAAAATTTACAGTACTCTAAATTTTAAGTGACAAAATAGAAAAACAAAGGTCGCAATCCGCTCAAAAATGTGTGAATGATGTAAATCTTCTCAAAAATTCTGTAACAATATCAGGACAAAGAGAATCATCTTTGTCTTGTTGAACCAAAAAATGATAATATGAAAGGATTTAATAGTAACATAGAAAAGGATGCTCTGAAAAATGAGAATTTCAGAAAAGTATTATACACAAGCAAACATCTTCAGCTTGTGCTAATGAGCTTAAAACCAGGTGAAGATATTGGTGAAGAAACTCATCCCAATATTGATCAGTTTTTCCGGTTCGAAGGTGGAAAGGGCAAATGCATTATTAATGGAAATGAATATAAGGTGGAAAATGGTGATGTTATTGTTATACCTGCAGGTTCTAAGCATAATGTAATAAATACTGATGCTATAAAAGAACTAAAAATGTATACAATCTATGGTCCTCCTAACCATAAAGACGGCATCATAAATGCAACAAAAAAAGATTCTGAAAAGAACGATGTGAAATTTGACGGAAAAACAACAGAATAAATCGCAGTAATCTTTAGAAATATGGATAAAGCATGACTAAAAACAATAAAACAATATGGCTCACTAAGCCGGAAGATCATGATTATCAGGCATCGTTGTCTTATCTTAGTTTAATATTTGACAATAAAAGCGCGAAAAAATTAGTCAAGGCGCTTAGGAAAGCATCGATGACATCATTTAAGGCGAAAGATATATTTCAATCATCGGGTTTATCATTATTTGGCATAAGTAGCGTACATGTTGAAAGAAATACCGAAAAATTACAGTCTGGAATTAGATTGCCACCGGTTCTTTTGGTTCGCGATGACAGGCAACGGCGGTTAATAATTGCGGATGGATATCATCGGTTGTGTTCGGTCTATTTATTTGATGAAGATGCGGATATTCCATGTAAAATTGTTTAATACCTGAGCATGAAGCTGCTGGCAAGTAATAGAAAGAGAGAGTGTTATGTTTGATTTTCCAAATAAGGGTTGGTTGTTCTAAATACCATAAACATTTTTTAAGTTGATCCATAGGGCCGTGCATCAATTGTTTTTATTTCAGGTTTACCTGGGAATATATTTTCGTCTTTAAACATCTCAAGCATAAAGGACGCAAACTATCATAGGATTTGTGAATGATGTAATTTTTTAAACAAATGAAAGATGAACTGGTTTTATCAATTAATAGGTGAGGGAAACGATCCAAGCCCTTATCAAATGGCAATTCGGGCATTTATAATATTTACAATAGCCCTGGTATTCATAAGACTCTCAGGGAGGCGGACATTCGGAATGTTTTCTCCGTTTGACAATGTAATCGGTGTTTTATTGGGAGCAGTATTAAGTAGGGCTGTTATTGGGGCATCCCCATTTTTTTCAACCATTATTGCAGCACTTGTAATTGTTTTTCTGCACCGGTTATTTGCCTGGATAGCATTATATAATGATGTATTCGGCAGTCTGATCAAAGGAAATGCAAAAGTAATTTACAAAGACGGTAAAATCATTAGAAACAACATGAAACGATTTGATATTACAGACAAAGATTTGATAGAAGGAATTCGTTAGCAAGGTAATGTAGAATCATTGGACGAAATAAATAGTGCATATATTGAACGTGATGGCAGGATCAGTGTAACTAAAAAATAAAAAGACACCTTTGTTTCGATTTCAGAATACAGTCCCCAAATGTGTGAATGATATAAACCTTTTCAAAAATCATGTAACACAATTCAGGACAATTTGGATGACTTTTGTTCAGGGTAAAAAAACCTGTAAATAGTTATATGATTTCTATCGAAAAAAACACACCATGAAAGGATTTAAAAGTAACATAGAAAAGGATACCCTGAAAAATGAGAATTTCAGAAAAGTATTGTACACAATCTATGCTCCACCACATCATCAGGACGGCCTTATAAACATGACAAAAAAGGATGCGGAGGAAAACGATGTTGAATTTGACGGAAAAACAACAGAATAAATCCTATGCATTTGCCTGTCAGGTATTTCCTCAACAACAGAAATTTATATTGAAAACAATGAAAAAATCAGCAGTTAAAAAGAAAACTGGATTAACCAGGGAAGAATTTATTAAAGTTGAACCAAAAGTATACCTGCATATTACTGATGCAGGTAAAGGAAAGCCGATTGTGCTTATCCATGGGTGGCCGCTAAGCGATGAAATGTATGAATACCAGTACAATGATCTGATAAATAACAAATTTCGTGTAATTGGCATTACATTAAGGGGTTTTGGGCAATCCAGCAAGCCTTATGGGTTGTATGATTATGATGTGCATGCAAGGGACATCAAAAAAGTTTTGGACCACCTGGATATAAAAAAAGCTGTTTTAGGCGGATTTTCCATGGGCGGTTCCATTGCTATCCGGTATGTTTCATTGTATAAGGCAGCCCATATCTCAAAATTGGCCTTATTCGGCGCAGCAGCACCGATCTGGACACAACGCAAAGATTTTCCGTACAACCTGGAAAAAAGTGCGGTTGACGCCTTAATTGCACTGAATTATAAAGACCGCCCCAAACTTCTATCTGATTTTACAAAAATCTTCTCTGCTACACCAACCTCCTTAAATAAAGGGATCGGCAGTTGGCTGAATGGGATTTGCATAAGTGCATCTTCTTATGCAACAGCAAAATGTTTAATCGCTTTACGTGATACTGACCTGAGAAAGGATTTAGCAAAAATACAAATCCCGACACTCATTTTGCACGGCAAACAGGACAAAATCTGTTCTTTTGATTTGGCTGAACAGATGAAAGCCGGAATCTCCGATTCGCAACTCGTTCCTTTTGAAAACAGCGGGCACAGCTTGTTTCTGGAGGAAACTCAGAAGTTTAATGTAGAACTGATCAAATTTGCAGGGAAATGATCCAGAACAAGAACCACGTACAATAAAGAGTATTGATTAAAACTGTGACAAATGAACTCAACTATTTTTATTTCAAAGTACGAGACTCAGATTTATGCCTTATTCCGGATTCTTGCAGGATTTCTTTTTCTTTGGCACGGCTCGCAAAAACTATTCGCTTTCCCGCCAGCAGCGCATGAAATACCTGCCTACATTATGTTTATAGCAGGTCCTATCGAGTTCTTCGGCGGCCTGCTGATCATGATTGGCCTTTGGACCCCATGGGTGGCATTTATTTGTAGCGGTGAGATGGCTTTTGCCTATTGGTCAGTGCACGGTTTACACGCAGTACTCCCGCTTATGAATGGCGGTGAACTGGCAATTACTTATTGTTTTCTGTTTTTGTACATCGCATCCAGGGGTTCCGGCGTGTTCAGCATTGATCATTTCCTGGAAAAACGAAGACAAAATCAGAAGAGGGGAATTCATACAGATAGAATAAATGGCAGGTAAATTACGTATGAAAAAAAACGTATCGGACCAAATCGTGGAAACATTGGTTGAAGCAGGTATCCAAAGAATTTATGCAGTAACAGGCGATAGCCTCAATCATCTAAACGAGGCTGTATACCGAAACGGGAAAATGAAATGGATCCATGTCCGCCACGAAGAGACTGCTGCATTTGCAGCAGGAGCGGAGGCTCAATTGAGTGGTCTGGCATGTTGTGCAGGCAGCTGTGGGCCCGGGCATGTTCACCTGATAAACGGTTTGTATGATGCACACCGCTCATCTTCTTCAGTATTGGCGATTGCTTCCACCATCCCGACCAAAGAATTTGGCACAGGTTATTTCCAGGAGACAAACACGATCAAACTTTTTGACGATTGCTCCTGTTATAACCAGGTGGCTGATACACCTGAACAATTACCGCGGATGTTGCAGGCTGCCATTCAACACGCTGTACATAAGAAAGGAGTGGCTGTTATAGGATTGCCGGGTGACATTACCAACCTGCCGGCATCAGAGGCTGAAACGACTACCAGGCTTTTCCGGAACAATTCGATCGTGAGACCGTCCGAGGCTGAGTTGGGGCAACTTGCTGCATTGTTGAACGTAAACAAAAA
>DASVHX010000072.1:0-2689 GCA_036382355.1 Bacteroidales bacterium | reverse complement strand
TTCATAGCATTTTTCATTGCATGATGCGTAATTATTCTGAAACTACCAAGGCCTTTGGCTTTTGCCGTGCGTATATAATCCTGCGAAAGCACATCGAGTAACGAACTACGCGTAAGTTCGATAATTATGGCGAGTGGCCGGATGCCCAATGTAATAGCTGGAAGAATGAGGTTGCGCAAATTAAGATACTCGCCACGACCGAAATCGTCCACGGAATAAAGGCTGCCGAACATGCTTAAACCTGTGTAATCGGCTAGCACAAAAGCGAAAAGCCATGCAAAAAGTATTGCCGCAAAAAATGAAGGTAACGACATGCCTATGGCCGCGAACAACAGCGCCAGCCTATCGAACCAACTATCCTTGCGCACAGCACAGATAATCCCCAAACCAATTCCCATAACCGTTGCCAGCAGCATAGAAACCGAAGCCAACAGCATTGTAACCGGAAATGCTTCAATTAGAATTTCGGAGACTTTCCGCTTGCTTTGGTACGATCGCCGCAGGTAAGGCTCCTTCAGAACAAGTACATTTCCTTTTCCCCAACCTGCCACTTGAATTGTTTTTCCATACTTGTAGGTGTCCAGATACCAGTAATTTCCAGTATTTGCAGTTGTATGAAAGGAAACCGGCGAAAGGTCATTTAGAAAATTGAGGTATTGTAAACCTAGTGGTTTGTCGCGGCCAAGATCGCGGTTGATGGCTTCAACCGAAGTAATATCTGCGCGCTGGCCAAGCATCATGCGTGCAGGATCGCCGGGAAGTACATTGAACAGCAAAAAAATAACCGTAACCACGCCAAACAGGACAAGAATTCCATATAGTAACTTTTTGTAGATATACCTTGCCATGTCCGGAATAAACTATTTATTGATTTTGGATTTTCTGCTTTCCGAAATAGCGTAAAGCAATTTTCTCATAATCCGGAAAATCGCGATAATGCCACTTCTTCACGATTACGCCATTATGAAGCAGCATAAGGCCCGGATTGGAACGCACCATTGTTTTCAGCACAATATCATCGGCATAATAAACCGGATATGTAATATGAATTTGCTTTATTATCTGGTTCACTTCGTCGGGCGAATTGCTAACCAGTAGTACAAAAGAACCACCGCCATTAATAACCTGTTCTGCAAACTGGTTCATAGTTGCAAACGAATGTTGGTGAGCATCACGCAAATCTGAGGAAGTCATTAAAAACACATAGCCAGGGTTGCGGATAATCTGGTTGGTGAGGTTAGCACCAGCTGAATCTGATATCTGAAGGTTGCGTCCGAAGTAAACATTAGGGTCATCCGCCCGCTGCGAAACAAATTCCCATTGTTTCATCCAAACTGAGTCGGAATAAGGATAATTTGGCGAGAGATACTCTTTTTGTTCCCCCGTTTTCTTGTTCCGATATAAAAGAAAATACTTTTGAGGAAGCGGTTTCTCCATAAACAGCTTGTTCCCTGGTTTCCATTCTGTAAAATCGATAACAGGCAGGTGCATGTAACAATATACAGAGAAAAAAATGAAAATGGCCGAAATAACGATGGTAAGATTCCATTGACGCCTCTCCGGCAACGAAGAATTCTGCTTGCGGCGGTATGCAAAAATCAGTCCGGCAAATAAAATCAACACAACATTTTTGTAGAAGGTTTGCCAGTTAGTAAGTTTTAATGCATCACCAAAGCAGCCACAGTCGGGCACCAGGCTTGTAAGTGCATCATAAAAGGTGAGTACGGTAAAGAACGACATCATCACCAGGAGCACCCAAGCAGTAAACCGCGCACGCAGATTGAAGGCCAGCATTGCCCCAAGAACAAATTCGACAGTACATAAGGCTATTGACAATGTGAGCCCCAATGGCATTAACCAGGCAATATGGTATACAATAAAATAATCTTCGAACCTATATGCCGTCCCCAGAGGATCCACGCCCTTAACGAACCCGGAAAACATAAAAACCAGTCCGGTGATGATTCGGATAATCTTAACTAAGTTTTTCATTGTACTGATATCATTTGCTTTCGAACAAAGATGGATCTGATTCGGAAAGCTTTATAAGCGCGAATGCGGCGTAATTAATAATGTCGAAATAATTGGCATCCACACCTTCGGAAACAAAGGTTTTCCCAAGGTTATCTTCAATTTGTTTTATCCGGAGCAGTTTCATAAGGATAATATCCGTGAGTGAGCTGATGCGCATATTGCGCCAGGCTTCACCATAATCATGATTTTTGTTCTCCATCAGATCGTGCGCTTCCCGGGTATATTTATCGAAGAGCGATGAAGCTAGTTTTTCGTCCAGGTTCAGATCTTCATCAGGGCCAAGTTCGAGCTGGATAAGTGCCATTACCGAATAATTGATGATTCCGATAAATTCGGGGACAATCCCCTCTCCTATTTTCTGAACGCCCTTTGTATCAATACTGCGGATACGATTGGCCTTGATATATATCTGATCGGTGAGCGAAGATGTGCGCAAAATGCGCCAGGCAATACCATAATCGTGCATCTTTGCCATAAAAACTGCACGGCATGCCCCAATCGCCGTATTAAACTGGGTAGAAGTTGTATTGAGCATATTCTTAGTACTTTTGCCTTAGCCGGTATGTCATTCACCGGCCGTTGTGCTTATGAATTCGACGAGTAAAGGTACGGAGTTTTATTTAAAGCAATCTCTGCGCTGCGGCAACAAAATGCT
>DASVHX010000071.1:0-3219 GCA_036382355.1 Bacteroidales bacterium | reverse complement strand
GCCCATACGGCCAAGATGGTCATAATGAGCCGTGAATACCAGAAAGGAATCGGGCTGAAGGCTTCCCTGCACATAACCTAAAACATTCTGTGTGGTATAAGCCTTTTCGAAACGGCTTTCGATATCAAAAGCTATGGATTTAGCTTTTTGATTATACACATTCCGTGTTATATCGATCGTTACATATGGCAGTTGCTGCCTGGCTGCCGAGCCTGACCACATCAGTTTGCTGTCGTTGATAAAAACAAGTGCTTTCGCATTCAGAAAGTTATATTTTCTCAATGAATCAAGAAATGCCAGTTGCTTTTTACCGATACCCTGTTTATCAACAAGGATGACTTTTTGGGAATAATCGCGATGGCTAAAGCGTTTGAACCTTGTGAGTGATTTAAAGGTTTTTCTGTTAAGTTTAACAATCTTAAACGTCCCATTTAATGACGGGGAGGATGCATCAACAAGGTAATCTATTCCTGGAGTCAGCGATTTCCCATCCATACTTACATTTACTTTTCCCGGAAAGGTATTTACAGCTATCGCAAACTTCTGATAATAATCGCTACCAAACCTTTTCAGACCATCCTTTTCAAATTCGTTGCTGATAAATACAGCAGCTTTTCTATCGCCACCGTTCACATAGCCCCTGCCTTCCATTGAAGGCGAAGCAAGTGTATCGATAATGCGGAGGGCATAATCAATATCCTGTGCCCGTACATTTGAAACAAAGGCCACAAACAACAGGGTAATTATTTTTCTCATCAAATGCATTAGTCGTAGCGGCGGTGAATAAAATCGAGCAGTCTTTCCACCGAGCTAAGTTCGTCCGACCAGCCTTGCACAGCTTTGGCATGATTAAAAACCTCAATGGCTTCCTGGAGTGAAGCGCATGTATTGAGCCGGCCCAACATATCGTCGTACATGCGCATATCGCCCTCAAACAATTCGTTTATAAAAATGAACCTGTCGTTTATCCCAATTGCCGACCTTAGATCTATAATTTTCAGCCGCAGTTTCGATCCTATACTTTTGTCCGCTATAGTTTGCTGGCTAAGTTTTTCGCTTATCGACCGTTTTTCGTCTCTGAATTTATCGGCCAATGTGGAGGTAGGTGTGCCAAATAGGTCGAGCGTTGTATGCCCCGGGGTTGTGGTTTCATGTAAATGCACTGCAGAAGAAGGTTCACTGGCAGGACGTTGAGCCGGAGTTTGCGGCAGGACAGGAGGATCAGCCTCTTTTGGCTTTTCCATTTCGAAGACGGGTTCAGGAATTGGGTTAGGCGAAAGAATCTCCGGCTTCGGCTCTGGCTCAGCAGGTGAAGGAGTTATCAACTCTTCTGTATTCATTTCCTGTAAAGGTTCAGGGGAAAATATATCTTCATCAACGTGCTGAACCGGATATACTTCACTTGCAGGCTCTGGAGCGAACTCGGATTCGGAAACAGGTTCAACCATTATTGTCGCTACTTCTTCCATGATTTCAGGTTCTAAATATAGTGGCTTTGCGACGTCTGGAGGTGATTCAGGTTGTGTGAGCAAAGATATTTTCTCGTACAATTCACGGATATCAGCCCGCAGCAGATCAACTTCTATGCGGACAGCATTACCTGAAGATTCATGAACCTGGTCATACCTTTCCCGGATTTTCCCGATCAGGCGAATAATTTCATCATTGGACATATTCACATAATTTTAACTAAACATTACAATGCAGTGTTTTCAGAACAGCGATTTCAAAATCCGGAACTGATGCATTAAAACTAAAGTAACAATAGTACTCTGAAATTTGATGCATTACAAACCAGGATTCTATCCCTTTCGATATATAAAATAAAAACAAGATTTCTATAAAATAACGATCTGAATCCGAATATAATTGTGCGTGTTTTTTCTGACCCTTTAACTATCTTTGTCGATAAATCAAGCCTTGGCGGTGCCAATTAACGGCTAAAGATAGTAAAGAAAACGCATATACACAGGCATGTTTCTCGAAAATACCATCAACCTTACCCAACGCCGCGGCTGGATAGAAGTGATCTGCGGTTCTATGTTTTCGGGCAAAACCGAAGAACTGATCCGCAGGCTTAACCGTGCCCGCATTGCCAAACAAAAGGTTGAAATATTCAAGCCCCGGGTAGACACTCGCTACGACGAAATAAGCGTGGTGTCGCACGATGCAAACTCCATTATTTCAACACCGGTGGAAACAGCTTCGCAGATCCTGCTTTACGCCGAAGAAGTAGACGTGGTGGGTATTGATGAAGCCCAATTTTTCGATTCCGACCTCATGGCAGTATGCAATTTTTTGGCCAACAAAGGAGTCCGCGTAATTGTGGCTGGACTCGACATGGACTTTCAGGGCAATCCTTTTGGCCCAATCCCTTCGCTGATGGCAACCGCCGAATATGTGACCAAGGTACACGCCATTTGTATGCGGTGCGGCAACCTGGCCCAGTATTCGCACAGGACTATTGCGGATCAGCAACTTGTAGTTCTTGGCGAAATGGACAGCTATGAGCCGCTTTGCCGGAAATGCTTCTCAGAAGCAAGAATTGGAGCGCCGCAATAATCTTTTACGCTTGCATGGTATAAGTTCGACATGGTTGTCAATTCCCGGTCCATCACTTTTTCGTAAGTTTGTCTTTCCAAAATTTTTATAATGAAAATTCAGTATAAAGTTAGTTTGCTTATCCTCTTTGCAGGAATAATGCTGGTTTCATGCAATCCGCCGGCTGGCAATAGCCACGAAGTACTCATAAGCACCCCCTATGGCGACATCAGGATAAAACTTTATGATAAAACACCGAAGCATAGCGACAATTTCCTGAAACTGGCGAAAGAAGGTTACTTCGATAACACACTATTTCACCGTGTAATTGAACATTTCATGATACAAGGTGGCGACCCGGATTCAAAAGGCGCCAAACCCGGAATAATGCTTGGAAATGGCGGCCCTGCCTTTACCATTCCCGCTGAAATTGTGCCGGAATATATCCACAGGCGTGGCGTACTGGCTGCTGCCCGCGAAAGCGACGATGTAAATCCGCTCAAGGCATCTTCTGGCTCGCAGTTTTACATTGTTCAGGGTAAAGTATTTACCGATAAAGGCCTTGATGCAGAAGAAGTGAAGGTGGTAAAACGGACCAAGAAATATGTCCTCGGAACCATCCTGCACAAACCTGCCAATAATCAATTTTTGAAGGATTTTGAACAATGCAAGCAGCAG
>DASVHX010000070.1:0-3646 GCA_036382355.1 Bacteroidales bacterium | reverse complement strand
CACTGGTAAAAACCTTTGCAGTAAATGGCAAAGCGGATTATTCACTATTTGATGAAACGTGCTTCACCTTCCCCTGGATAGTATGAATAATGAGGCAATTGCTACATAAACCGATCAGAACTATTATTCATTTATAAATAATTAACACGGACGGTCTCTTTCAGGTATGCATTTCCATGAAGAATCTAATTTCTAAAATGTTTACCCTGAAAGGGTAGGGGGGTAAAATTGGTTTTCCAATACTAACCGTTATCTTCGTTTTAGAATGAAAGTTTAAAAAATCGTAATTGTAAGGTGCAGGTCTGAATATTTTTCAACCCCGATAAATTCAATCATTATGGAACGACGTAACTTCATTAAAACTACGACAGCAGCCCTGCCGCTATTGAGCCTCTTCCCCGCTGACCTCGCAGGAATGTCTAGAGAGGTTGTACCCGGTCAGATTGAAAAGCGTTCATTGGGATGTACTGGAGAAAAACTTTCCATGATTGGCTTTGGCGGCATCGTGGTGATGGATGCTTCACCCGCCCAGGCTGCCAACCGGGTCAGTGAGGCGATCGATTACGGAATTAATTATTTCGATGTTGCCCCAAGTTATGGTGATGCGGAGATTAAACTTGGTACTGCCCTGGAACCTTATCGACGGAATGTTTTCCTTGCATGTAAAACCGGAAAACGGACAAAGGCTGAAGCCAGGGATGAGCTTGAACAATCATTAAAGAATCTCCGGACCGATCATTTCGATCTTTATCAGTTTCATGCAGTAACAACCCTTGCAGATGTCGATACAATACTTGGTCCGGGAGGGGCGATGGAAACATTTCTTGAGGCCCGGAAGGAAGGAAAAATACGCTTTATCGGATTCTCTGCTCATTCTGTGGAGGCAGCAATGGCACTGATGGATCGGTTCGATTTCGATACAATTTTATTTCCGGTCAATTTTACAACCTGGCACGCCGGTAATTTTGGTCCACAGGTACTGGCCCGGGCACAGGAGAAAAAAATTGGCATCCTTGCTCTTAAGGCAATGGCTAAAGGTCCATGGCCACAGGGCGCCGACCGCTCCAGATATCCAAAATGCTGGTATGAACCACTCTCTAATCCTGAAGAGGCGCTTATGGGATTGCGCTTCACCCTGTCGCACCCAGTGACCGCTGCCATTCCTCCGGGCAATGAAAACCTGTTTAAAATGGCACTGGAACTATCAGGCAGGATTAAACCGCTAAATTCATCTGAAGTTGATTACATTAAAGAATTAGCCCTTGCAAGTAACCCTCTTTTTTCTTATCCGAAAGCGGAATAAATGAGGGCACAATTACCGGATACAACTTAACGATAGATTAGGTATGGCCGCAATGATACCGGAGCCACTAATAGCAGCGGTTTTACAGGCCTGCCGGGCGGCGGCCGTAGCATCGGGGGCGCATTCGGCGATGTTGGTGTCGGCGGCTACTGGTGGAGTTCTACGGAGGACGATACGGCGACCGCCGGGGGCCGCTACCTGAGCTACGACCGTGGCGTTATCGACAGGAACGACGGCAGTAAGCAGGTCGGGTTTTCTGTTCGTTGCCTCAGGGATTGACAATTTGCCTATTTGTCTATTTGACTATTTTGGGGTATGGGGAAATATTTTTTCAAGAGTAGAATATCTGAAAGGAACTATTGATATTGATTCCTCTCCGGGAAAAGGCACTACGGTTATTATTGATATACCATACAAATCATGAGACTGATAAATACCAACAACTTGGTATAGGTATTGGTTTTGGAATGAATAAATTTGTCTGTTACATTTTCGCTATGCGTAAAATAAAATTGCTGGTTGCAGATGATCATAAAATTTTGCTGGAAGGTATTGTGTCCTTATTGCAAACTGAAGTATCATTTAATGTAGCGGCAACAGCAGGCAATGGATACGAGGTGATGGAACTGGTAAATAAAAATGACTATGATGTTTGTTTACTGGACATAAACATGCCCCTCATGGATGGGATAGAAGCAGCAAAGCTGATAAAGGCAACAAAGCCTGCTGTAAAAATTATCATGCTCACCACTTACAATGATAAAGAAATTATTTCTGAGTTAATTCATATCGGTGTCTCGGGATACCTGTTAAAAAACTCCGACAAATCAGAATTGGTGGAAGCCATCAATAAAGTAATGAGCGGCAGGTATTATTTCAGTGCCGAGGTGGAAGAGATCATTATGCAGGGAGTAGCAGAAAAGAAAAACACAGAGGTGATAGTATTAACTGATAGAGAAATAGAGATTATAAAGCTGCTGGGCAAAGAATATACCAATGAAAAAATTGCAAACGAACTCTATATCAGCTACCGTACGGTAGAAACCCACCGCAGGAATATCATGCAAAAAACCAAATCGCATAACCTGGCTGGTTTATTAAAATATGCGTACAGCAAGGGTTTTATGAAATAATCTCTTCTTTTAAGATTTTGGATATACCAATAAGTTGGTATATAAAAATACCGGGATGTTGGTATTGGAAGACTGTTATTTGAATAATAGTTTTGGAACGTACTTAAATTATTAATAATCAAAAAATACTATTATGAAAAAAAAACTTTTTAATAATGCATCCAAATTAATTATGAGTGCATTGTTGTTACCCTTTGTAATTACATCATGTAAAAAAAATACCGCTGATGTGGTACTATCTAATTCTAATGATGTTACTTCTTCTGCACAAGCCAGGCAAACAGGTCTTACAGAAGTGTCTTTGAAAGTAACAGTAAATGATGCAGGAAACAACATAACAAGTGATGGGCTGGGCGGCTATATTAACGGCACTCAAAATGTGCGGGCTATTATTGACGGATTGGGTAATTTCCTATTCAGTACCCAGGCATCTAGTAATCCTAAAACCGCTATAGTCAGATGGGTGAACTACAATTTCGGCTACCCCTACAATTTCGGCTACCCTTTATCGGCTTACCCTCCCCGGACTCTACCCGTAGATCATACAAAACCCTGCGACTTTGCAATGATCAAATCAAATTTACCTGGGTACTCTTTTACACCACTTCAAAGTCTTGCAGTAAATCATTCTGAATGTGTAACTCTTTTCGGAAGTTTTCCCAGCACAACAAGCAATTATCGAGTGAGCTTTCACAGAGGTCAGGAGGATGTAAGCACTAGTCCGACCGCCTTTGCAGTGGTAACACGAACAAGCATAAGTCCGGCTGTGTGGACTATAACTCCAGGGGCATGTTCATCACCCAATTCGAATGCGAATGTAGCAGCCTTATATTCAGGCGATGGTACAGTTCTGTATGGGTATTATATGATGCCGTTTTCCTTTACACTTACGGCGCAATAATACAGGGGTTTATTAAAAAACAACTTAAGCTGATAAAGTTGTAAGAGTACCTACTATTAATAAATTAAACCCATTCGAAAGAGTGGGTTTTGTTTTTAAACTATAATTTTACCAGATCTCTTTTTAAGGCTTCTAATATTAATCCAATCCTGGAGTGTCCTCCCAGTTTTGTAAACAGGCTTTTAAAACATAAAATGATAAAAAATATTATTAAACCTATTAGTATATTTTGGGTAAGTATTTTGCCATTCTTTTTTATCGGATGTGATAGTGAAGAAGCAATTAAATCCTATGGGTATCCAATTACAA
>DASVHX010000069.1:0-2835 GCA_036382355.1 Bacteroidales bacterium | reverse complement strand
ATCAGGAGCAGTTCTCGAATCGTCACTTGATAAAGGCAGAGGATATGTTGCCAAGTTACTTGTGCAAAATGGCACATTAAAAGCTGGCGACTTTGTATTGGCAGGATCAACTTATGGTAAAGTGAAAGCCATGTATAATGAGCGTAATGTTCTTGTTAAAGAAGCCGGACCTTCAGCACCTGTTCTTTTGCTTGGACTTAGCGGTGCTCCCCAGGCAGGAGATAAATTTAACGTGATGGCCGATGAGCGCGAAGCAAAATCTATTGCCAACAAACGCCAACAGTTGCAGCGCGAACAAGGTATACGCACGCAAAAGCATATCACTCTCGACGAAATTGGCCGTCGTATTGCAATTGGAGATTTCAAAGAACTGAATATTATTGTGAAAGCAGACGTGGACGGCTCAGTAGAAGCTTTGTCCGATTCGTTGCTGAAACTTTCTACAACGGAAGTTCAGGTAAATGTTATTCACAAATCAGTTGGACAAATCACCGAAACTGACGTTATGCTGGCCTCTGCTTCCAATGCCGTTATCATCGGATTCCAGGTACGCCCAAGTATGAGCGCGCGCAAATTGGCCGAACATGAAGAGATCGATGTTCGTCTGTACTCAATTATTTATACGGCTATCAACGAAATTAAAGCAGCTATCGAAGGCATGCTTTCACCGGAGATTGAAGAAAAGATCATTTGTAACATCGAAGTTCGTTTTACTTTCGATATAACAAAGGTTGGAACCGTAGCCGGTTGTATGGTACTTGAAGGAAGAGTTACCCGTAATACCAAAATAAGGGTTATCCGCGATGGTATTGTCGTTTTCACTGGAGGCCTGGGTTCGCTCAAGCGCTTTAAAGACGATGTTCGCGAGGTAGTTTCCGGTTACGAATGCGGCTTGAACATTGATAAATTCAATGATATAAGAGTAGGCGATATTATTGAAGGCTACGAACAAGTTGAAGTGAAACGAAAACTGTAACCCAACATGGTTATATTCAAAATCGAAGTCTGATCGATTTATACTCCAAAAAAGCCCGTTGCATTAGCAGCGGGCTTTTTTATGATAGTTGGTCAGGTTTTTCTTAAACTTTTAACGTACCAGGGTATGTTCACGCCCGGGTCCCAGCGAAACAATGGAGATGGGTAACTTTACATGGTCCTCTATATAGGTAATATAGTTACGAAAAACCTGCGGAAGTTGATTTTCCGTTGAAGAATGGCGAATAGAGGTATTCCATCCGTCAAACGTTTCATACAAAGGCTCTATGGATTGACTTACAGACTCAAAAGTCATCTTATCAATAAATTCGCCATTGAATGCGTATCTTGTGCAAACATTTATCTGATCAAAATCATCCATTACATCAGCTTTCATCATAACAAGGTCGGTAACTCCATTGAGCATAATGGCATATTTGAGCGCTGGCAAGTCCAGCCATCCGCAACGACGAGGCCGCCCGGTAGTAGAACCGAATTCCTTTCCATTTTGCCTGAGTTTCTCACCTGTTTCATCAAAAAGCTCAGTTGGAAATGGGCCGCTACCTACACGGGTGCAATAAGCTTTGAAAATTCCATATACTTTTCCGATACGGTTTGGCGCTACTCCCAGCCCCGAGCAAACGCCGGCGGCAATAGTGCTTGAAGAAGTTACGAATGGATATGAACCAAAATCCACATCCAGCAAACTTCCCTGGGCGCCTTCGGCTAATACGCGCATACCGCGGTTGAGCGCTTCGTTGATAAAATATTCGCTGTCGATAAGTTGAAATTCCTTCAGATATTCCGCAGCTTCGAACCATTTTGCCTGGTATTCACTCAACGTAATCCCATCTATCAGAAATTCATCAGGATCATGTCCTGTGGAGGCAATAGCACGTATATGCTCACGCATATGGGCTAAACATTTTTCTTTGAAGTCAGCCAACAGGATATCACCTACCCTTATGCCATTACGCGCCGTTTTATCGGTATAGCATGGGCCAATACCTTTGAGGGTTGAACCTATCTTGTTCTCCCCTTTTGATAATTCAGATGCTGCATCGAGCAACCGGTGACTTGGCAGTATTAAATGCGCCCGCTTAGATATCTGAAGATTCTGGCGGGCATCCACATGTTTCTCCGTCAGTTTGTCAATTTCCGTTTTAAGGATCAGTGGATCGATAATCACACCATTGCCAATAACATTGATCTTGTCGGGATGAAAAATTCCGGAAGGAATGGTATGAAGTACATGGCGGCTTCCGCCAATTTCCAATGTGTGTCCGGCGTTGGGTCCGCCCTGGAAGCGAGCAATAATGTCATAATGTGGTGTTAGTACATCCACAATCTTGCCTTTACCTTCATCTCCCCATTGAAGGCCTAATAGAATGTCAATTTTCATTCGTTGTTTTTACTTGCTGATTTGCGATTTTCTAAACTTTCTCGTTCTCTTTCTTTTTTTCCTTTTCTTTTTCTTTCCCATTTCGCGACAGTCCATAAAACGTAAGCGAATGATGCGTGATATCGACATTAAGCATCCTCTCCACAGCCTTTTGTATTTCCTGAAGACGTGGATCGCAAAACTCCATTACTTCGCCATTATCGAGCGATATAAAATGATCGTGTTGCTTAAACTTGTAAGCTTTCTCGAACTGGGCGCAGTTATTGCCGAATTGATGCTTGGTCACAAGGTTGCAATTGAGTAACAACTCTATCGTATTATACAACGTAGCCCGGCTAACACGGTATTTGTTATTTTTCATTTGGATGTAGAGTGTTTCTATATCAAAATGCCCGTCGGTGGAATAAATCTCTTTGAGGATAGTATATCTCTCGGGAGTTTTCCGATGGCCGCGTCCT
>DASVHX010000068.1:0-4804 GCA_036382355.1 Bacteroidales bacterium | reverse complement strand
CAGTCGTATTAGCATTAGGACTGCTTTTTGTGTTTCCGCAACTTATTGTCAATAGCAACGATGCAAACAGAGTGGGAATTAATAGAACTTTCATATAATTTGCGCTTAAGTTATATATTTAAATATCTGAATACAAAAGTAACAATTAATATGCCATATCGCATAAATATCACTAATTATTCTTATTTTTGTGAAATAAATTTAGAATAACGGCCATAAACCATATTCTGCAAGGACATGCACATAAGACAAGCAAATGGAACTATTAAATCTTTTCGGGCAGATTGACAGGCAAATGTTGACAACGTCATTTGCTGAGGAGGAAAATTGCCTAGCATTTCTGGCGGCAGAGAAATGGAAAGATGGCTTTGTATGTCGCAACTGTGGTCATTCAAATTACTGTAAAGGAAAGAAACCCTATTCCCGCAGATGCACCCGCTGCAAGCGGGAGGAGTCTGCTACGGCACATACTATCTTCCATCATTGCCGTATACCACTACCCAAAGCTTTTGAGATAGCTTACCTTGTTTGCACAACTCCTGATCTCACAGTAGCAGGTTTATCGCAGGAATTAGCTACCAGGCATATGACTTGCTGGAAGTTTAGAAAGCAAGTGCTGCAATGTATGGAGGAGAAAAGAGCCGCAATACCTCAGCATGATAAACAACAATTGATTTGAGCATTAAAAAAATCTCCGCCTAATGAGCGGAGATTTTTTTTAACATAAATGTCAGTTCAGATTACTTAACATTCTTGATCACTACACGCCTGTTCAGGGTACGGCCTGAGGCTGTCTTATTGTCAGCTGCCGGCATACTTTCGCCATATGCGGCTTTGATTAACCTGTCAGTTGGAACACCTTTACTGATGAGATATTTAATCACATTAGCTGCACGACGATCGGAAAGTCTCATATTCAAAGATTCTGAACCAAGTTCGTCAGCATATCCGTCAATGTTCAATTTAATGCCGGCATTTTCCTGCATGTAAGTTACTACTTCATCAAGGTCTTTGTTGTTAGTGGCTTCAAAACTTGAGATTCCGAAAGCGAAGTAAATCACCTTCGATATTTCAGAGACTTTCACTACTTCATCTTTTTTTACATCTGGGCAACCATTGTTTGCTGCAGTTCCTGCTACATCCGGACATTTGTCGTCTTTATCAGGAATCCCATCACCATCTCTATCCGGGCAACCGTCAAACTTAGCTAAACCTGCAACATCCGGACACTTGTCATCTTTGTCGATAATGCCGTCGCCATCTTTATCAGGGCAACCTTTAAGTTCTTTTGATCCCTTTTCAGTCGGGCACATATCGTCTTTATCCAATATGCCATCGCCATCAGTATCGGGGCAACCGCTGAGCTCTTTAGGGCCGGCAACATCAGGGCAGGCATCGTCTTTATCTGCAATACCGTCGCCATCTTTATCCGGGCAACCTGCAAGTTCTTTCAAACCAAATACAGTTGGACAAAGGTCTTTTTTATCAGCTATACCATCTTTGTCGGTATCCTTTCCGCTATCAAACCTGAATTTGATACCTACACCAATATGAAGATAATTATCACGATTGATAACTATATCGGACGATCCATGAATATTTAAACCCAGATAAGGGAGAACCCAGAAATCGGCTCCTATGCCAGTTACTTGCTTGGTGTATGTTGTATTATCGACATTTGTTACCCCAAATCCAGCATAAGCATAAGGAGCGAACCACGATGATTCTTTCAGGATATAACCATTGGCAAACTTGTACTCGATACTTGCATCGGCATCCCAAAATTTATCAGTACTTATTTTCTTCCAAACATATTTATATTCATTTGTATTTTGTATATCCAATTTATTGGCAGAAAATGCTCCAGCGATATTAAAAGAAGGGCTGATGAAACGTTCCAATGAAAATTTAGAAGGAATCATTTGGTTTTTGCCACTCCAATCATGCTTAACGGGGAATTTTATATGGTGTCTGTCAATGTTGAAATCAACCCAGTTCATATATACACCTAAGGCCCAGCGATGATCGCTGTTTTGAGCTTTAATGTTGGTGTTGATCAATGCCAAAAGAGAAATAATGACCAGAATTGTAAATTTTCGCATATTGTTTGTTTTTATGTTAATAATTGATGGTATTAGAATTAATAGGTTTGATGAGATTCAATCAGATACTGCACTGTCATATATTTTTTGTAGCAGATGAAGGATTATACAATTATTTTCCAGTATCTCCAGTTAGTGGAGGTGGTGAAGTTAGCAAATTTACTACTAATTCTGAAATTCTATAACCTGGATCAGCGTAAAATAGTTACAAAGATTTAAATTTCAGCTTTGGGTTCATCCACATATCCAGTGGAAACTAACATTTCCGGTTAAGTATCCATCCGGATACAGTGTTTGCGTCATTTGAGCGAAAGGTTTTGATTGATTTTCATTGATAACCCCGACAGTGTAATAAACCTTTTCTGGCTAAAAAAACAAAGGTAATTGCAATAGTCATCTGCCGATAGAAACCAGCAAGATCGTTTAGTTTATTGCACATAAGAGATGAATTTTAAGTTTTATAAAGAAACGGAAGAGTTTGCAGAAAGAAACACAAACCTACAAAAAGGCTAAATCGTTAATTTTGATTTGCGAAATATCCATTCATGTTAATGCTCAAACCCGAATCGTTGTAGTTTTGCATGCATCTAATTCTGCATTATGAAAATCCTTATCCGTAATATCAAAGAACTTGTCCAGGTAGAATATGAGTCTGTTTCCCGCCGCTGTGGCGCTGATATGGCAACATTGCATTCATTGCGAGATGCTTATTTATTTATAGATAAAGGGAAAATTGCAGATTTCGGACGAATGGAAGACTTGTTTCTCCCAGAAGAAGGTGTCCGGAGAGGAAGAATAAAAGATATCGATGCCACAGGCAGGATGGTATTCCCATCATTTTGTGATTCACATACTCACCTGGTTTATGCTGGAAGTCGTGAGTCCGAGTATGTTGATAAGATCAAGGGCCTTTCATATGAGGAAATTGCCAAAAGGGGAGGAGGAATCCTAAACTCGGCCAAGCGATTGCACGAAACGAGTGAGACCGAACTTATTGCACAGGCCCTTGTACGCCTTGAAGAAATTACCTGGCTCGGCACCGGTGCTGTTGAAATAAAAAGCGGTTACGGACTCACTACAGCAGACGAACTCAAGATGCTGCGTGTCATCCGGCAGTTAAAGGATTTGTCGCCGCTCATGATAAAAGCGACATTCTTGGGTGCCCATGCAGTTCCCTTGGAATATCGCGGCAGGCATCGTGAATACGTGGATTTGGTAATCAATGAAATGATTCCAATGGTAGCTTCCGAAGAATTGGCAGATTTTATAGATGTTTTCTGCGATCGGGGATTTTTTACTGCTGAAGAAACAGAACGCATACTGATGGCTGGAATAAAATATGGCCTCAGGCCTAAAATTCATGCTAATGAACTCGATTTTTCCGGAGGAATTCAGGTTGGTGTGAAATATGGAGCACTCTCGGTAGATCACCTGGAATGCACTGGTGAAAGCGAAATAGCAGCCTTACAGGGCAGCGCGACCATGCCAACAGTACTTCCCGGAGCTGCCTTTTTTCTGAATATGCCTTTAGCACCGGCACGAAAAATGATTGAAGCAGGTTTGCCTATTGCCATGGCCAGCGATTTTAATCCCGGTTCTTCGCCTTCCGGCAATATGCAACTTATCCTTTCCATGGCATGCATCAATTATCGCCTTACACCCGAAGAAGCAATTAATGCAACAACGCTGAATACAGCATATGCCATGGATTTAAGCAACGAATTGGGCACTATTGCCGTCGGAAAAAAAGCCAATCTCTTTATTACAAAGCCAATGTCGTCCATTGCTTATTTGCCGTATGCTTATGGAAGTAATAATGTGGAAACTGTTATTCTTAACGGCAGGATTTGCTGAAATCGTCATACCAACCTGCCTGTTTTAGTATCTTTGCCGCACGATTTAACGCGAATGGCTGTGTCAGAACCCCTTAATAATACATAATCATCATATTAACCTGCCACAAGTTGGCATATAGCAAATTCTTCATGAAGCAACTTATCGAATGTGTGCCAAATTTCAGCGAAGGCCGCGACATGTCCATCATCAGACAAATCACTGATCAGATCGAAACCATTGAAGGTGTAAAACTCCTCGATATTGATCCAGGTGCAGCTACTAACCGCACAGTAGTCACTTTTGTAGGTACACCTGATGAAGTGGTTGAAGCGGCTTTCATCTCCATCCGCAAAGCAATGGAAGTAATAGATATGAGCAAACAACATGGTGCCCATCCTCGTTTCGGTGCTACCGATGTTTGTCCTTTTGTACCGATTTCCGGAATAACGATGGAAGAAACTGTCGGATACGCCCGCAAGCTGGCCAAGAGAGTTGGTGACGAACTGGGAATACCGGTTTACTGTTATGAAAATGCAGCATTTTCAGCCGGGAGAAAGAATCTGGCCTATTGCCGTTCCGGAGAATATGAAGGACTACCAAAAAAATTAAGTGAGCCCACCTGGAAACCCGATTTTGGCCCGGCTACTTTCCTTCCTCATACCGGCGCTATTGCTATCGGTGCAAGGGATTTCCTGGTGGCATACAACGTAAACCTGAATACCACTTCTACCCGCCGTGCCAATGCCGTGGCATTTGATATCCGCGAAAAAGGCCGCCCTATGCGCGAAGGAAACCAGGTGACCGGGAAGATTGTAAAGGACACCAACGGGAAACAGGTCAATATTCCTGGCTCGCTCAAAGCCTGC
>DASVHX010000067.1:0-6288 GCA_036382355.1 Bacteroidales bacterium | reverse complement strand
TACACCAATACCTGTGCCGCCTTGTCCGCGGTAGCTGTCGCATTTGTCCACGAAGGCAGGCCCGGCAATATCCAGGTGAATCCAGGGATAATCCGTAAAATGTTCGAGGAATTTACCCGCTGTGATGGCACCAGCCTTAGGTCCACCAATATTCTTAAGGTCGGCGACTTCGGACTTGAGCAATTCAGCATAATCATCCCAGAAAGGGAAAGGAGCAATACGCTCGCATACCTTTTCTCCACAGGTTTGAAGCAAGTTGTAATCCTCATTAGCCTTTGCACTCATAGCCACAATACCATATTTTCCAATAGCTGCATCTGCAGCCCCTGTGAGCGTAGCAATATCAATCACCACAGCTGGTTCATATTTTTTTGCATAACTCAGTGCATCTGCAAGCAACAGGCGCCCTTCGGCATCGGTATTCATCACTTCCACAGTGGTTCCATCCATCATTGTAATTATATCGCCAGGAACGTAGGCATTTCCATCGGGCCTGTTGTCGGTGGCCGGCAGCAGCGCGATGATATGAATCGGCAGTTTGGCAAGGGCTATAGCAAACACGGCGCAGGCGGCAGCGGCAGCCCCAGCCATATCGCACTTCATGGTATCCATATTACTGGTTGGCTTAAGATTGATTCCGCCAGTATCGTACACAACGCCCTTTCCAACAAATACGATTGGTTTAGCGTTCAGATGCCCGGCAGGTTTCCATTCCATAATAGTAAAAGTGGGAGGGTCGAGGCTGCCTTTATTCACGGCCAGCAATCCACCCATTTTTAAAGCTTCAATCCTGCTTTTGGTGAGCACTTCAATCTTGATGCCGTCTTCCGATCCCATTTCTCCAAATGCTTCGGCAAGACCGGAAGCATTTATCGCTGAGAGCGGTTCGTTGACCATGTCGCGGCATTTGTAAACTGCTTTAGCGAGCTGGTTAATCGCTGTTATTTCCTTGGCTGATACGGTAGGACAAATAAGCTGGATTTGCTGAAGCGTGAAGCTTTTTTCACCGGCATCGGCACGGTATTTCAGAAACTGATAATTTCCCAGCAGCATTCCTTCGCAATATGCCTTCGCTTCATCGGCCATGCCTGCCGGGGCAGTAATTGTTACTTCTTTTATATCATGTTCGTGAAGAAGTGAAAGAAGGCTGTCACCTGCTTTGCGGCACCTTTCAAGATAAGGGCCTGTGGGCTGCTCTTTCGCAAGGGGAGCAATAAATTGGATGAATATCCATTCGTTGTACCTGTTCAGGGCGATAAGGTTCTTCTTTGATTCCCTGCGCTTCAGCAGATAGCTGATTTCCTGATCAGTCAAAAGGCCAGGTTTTATTTCGTTGGCATCAGCAACCATTAACACCTGGTTACTGGTAGCAGGCAATTTAGTTAGTTTACTTAATAAAGGGAGCATTGGGAGTTTCTTTTCCTGCAAAGATAAAGAAACTTAAGCGCCGGATTAAAGCATTTCCGTCATGGCCATCTTATAAATGAAAAGGCCGGCAACCAGTAGTATTCCTGATTGCCGGCCTTTTAAAGTGGAGATTTACCGTGTCCTTGACTGCTGACGGCCATGCCATTTATTCTCACCGCCACGTGAATAACCGGTGGAAGCAGGTCTGCGCTGCTGCACGACTTTTTTCGGCGCTACATAGGGTGTATTCAGCGAAGTGTCGCTCATGGCATAAGGATGATCCGATACAACAGGTATAACCTTCGATATGAGTTTATGAATATCTTTCAGAAATGCCTTTTCTTCCGCATCGCAAAATGAAATGGCCATGCCACTAACTCCGGCTCTTCCTGTCCGGCCAATGCGGTGAATATATGTTTCCGGCACATTTGGAAGTTCATAATTGATGACAAGCGAAAGCTCTTCCACATCAATTCCGCGGGCGGCAATATCTGTTGCTACCAGTATACGCGTTAGCCCGTTCTTGAAGTTTTCCAAAGCATTCTGACGCGCGTTCTGCGATTTATTCCCATGAATGGCGGCTGCATTTATACCCATTTTGATCAGGTCCTTGCTCACCTTGTCGGCACCATGCTTGGTGCGTGTGAAAATGAGCACACTTGAGATGGATTTATCTTCCAGCAGGTGGAGGAGCAACGATCTTTTGTCGTTTTTTTCAACAAAATATACCGATTGGCTGATGAGGTTGGCTGTTGCTGTAACAGGCTTAACTTCGACAAACGCCGGGTTTACGAGTATGGTATCAGCCAGTTTCTGGATTTCGGCGGGCATTGTTGCCGAAAAGAACAGGGTTTGTTTTTTGGATGGCAACTTGGCGATCACTTTTTTCACATCGTGGATAAATCCCATGTCGAGCATGCGATCGGCCTCATCGAGTACAAAGAATTTTATGTGTCGCAGGTTAATAAATCCCTGGTCCATGAGGTCGAGTAAACGGCCCGGTGTGGCAATTAGGATATCCAGCCCTGCTCTCAGTGCGTTGGTTTGAGGATTTTGTGGTACACCGCCAAATATTACGCGGTGTTTTAGACCCACGTGTTTTCCGTAAGCGGTAAAGCTTTCGCCAATTTGAATGGCAAGTTCTCTTGTGGGTGTTAGTATAAGCGCTTTGATAACGCGTGGTGCAGCAACATTTGTTGGTTCTTCCTGCAGCAACTGTATGATGGGGATGGCAAATGCGGCCGTTTTTCCGGTGCCTGTCTGGGCACAGCCTAGCAGGTCTTTGCGCTTGAGTATGATGGGAATCGACCGTTCCTGTATAGGCGTTGGTATTGTATATCCTTCAGTTTTTAAAGCCTTGAGGATAGGCTCAATCAAATTTAAGTTTTCGAATGACATTTTTAAGTTTTAGTATGGCTGAATGCTCCTTGCGTAAGCCATATCAGCGGTTTGATTATATTAATAGTATATTATGGACGAATATCCTGCTATTCCGATTTCGTCTGCTAAAGAGGATTCCGGGGAGTTACTTCCCGTGCTTTCAAAATTGAAGTAAGGTTGAAAGGGATGTAAATAGGTGGGATATAAGATGCCGCAAAGGTAAACAATGTAAGCATAGCTTTTGCATTTTACCGGGCTTTCTGCACTATGCTTTGCCGGATACCGCGCTATCACTGGCTATTGAAACGAAGTTTAAACGAAATATACAGGTTAAATCTGGGGATATGCACGATGTAGGATGCATAACAAATTGATTTTCTTCGCTATTTTAACCTTTTTAGTAGTTAGGATGCTCCTTTTTCAGGATGAAGCCAGTAGCTGTCCGCTTAATTTTGCGGCAAGCTCTATTGCTTTATGGAAGAGCGACTCTAGTTGCAGGCTCTCGCTAACTGTTTTGCCGAGGTTAGTCAGATATTCATATTCACTGATAAAAGGATCTTTGATTTCTTTTGTCCAGATATCTTGCATAAGGTTTAGTGAGTGTGTTTTTATCGTGTTTCCATATTCCAGTATAGTTTCAGATGGATGGGGAAGGCTCATAAATTGGTCAATAAAGAAGATTCCGGTTATTACCCTGGTTTCACTACCCGGAATAACTAACCCGGAATCGAAACCCCTGTTGTATGAAATTTTGGACGCTCCTAATTGCCCGGTAATACCGATACTCCATAAACTTATATAGAGCATTACTGTGGCTGGAAGAATACTGTTTTTCATATTTTTGATTTCGATGGTTTGAAATTATCTGACTAGCCGTTGTACATTTAAACCGGATTTTGTGCTTTATTAAAATATGGTTACTGTAAACAACAGCTCTATTAAGATTAATCTATTAAAACAAATCAAAATTCAGGATAAAAAATTGCCTTTAAAAATTGAATCGTTATATCCGTGAAAATATTCGTTGAGTTACCGAAAGACTGCCGCATTGGCTGTTAACCGACAATTGTGCAAGGTTGCCGGATTTTCCGGTTGCTTTATCGATTTATGCTTCAACGCTATGTCTAAATCCTTAAATTTGTTGTACTTTATTATAACTGCGAATTGCCACTCAAATGAAAACGAAGTATAAAATATTAATCCACATTGCATTCTGGATATACATACTAAACCAGATGTTATATCCTTTGTATATCAGCAAAACAGAGGATTTCTTTTTCACTAACCTGCTGGAGACGTTAGTCCTGAATTTCATTAATTTTTATGTCATTTATTTTTCTCTGCCAGTCCTCCTTGGCTACAAAAACAAACTGAAGAGTGTAGCGTTGGGCGTAGTTTTGATCCTATTACTCTCAGTATTCAAGTACTATGCGGAGTTGTATTTTTGGAAATACCTGATGCATTCTCCTCCAAAAGTTATGGAATGGGTGCCTTACTGGTTCTCAAATAATCTTCGTCTTTCAATCGTTTACAGTATATATGCATTGCTGATAAAGCTGGCAATCGATTGGTACGAATCTCAGAAATTTAAAGCTGAACTGATTCTGCAAAAACAAGCAAGTGAACTCGCATTACTGCGTTCGCAGGTAAACCCACATTTTCTCTTCAACACGCTCAATAATATTTATTCACTGGTTTATCAGAAGTCGGACGATGCGCCTGCTGCCGTTATGAAACTCTCAGGCATCATGCGTTATATGCTTTATGATGCTGTTGCCGACAAAGTGTTGCTCGAAAAAGAAGTGGAATATCTGCAAAGTTTTATCGAGCTCCAGAACCTGAGGCTTAAACAAAAGGATTTTGTGGTGATGAACATACAGGGCGAAATGATTGGCCGTACCATTGCGCCAATGCTCCTGATTCCATTTGTGGAGAACGCATTTAAACACGGGAGCCGAAATGTTACTAACCCGGGTATTTTAATAAATTTGTTTGTCGATTCGCGGCAGATTCATTTTGAAGTGACCAATTACATGCGAAAAAATGTATTGGAGCCGCAAGATGGTTCAGGTGGCAACGGGCTTACCAATACAAAACTCCGTCTGGAACTTGTGTACCCCGGCAAGCACCACTTATTTATAATACCTGGCGACGAAATGTACACAGTGAAACTTACAATACAGGATCAGAAATGAACATAAATTGTATTGCCATCGACGATGAGCCACTTGCGCTCGATATCATCAAAGATTATTGTTCCAGGGTTCCTTTCCTGAACCTGCTCCGCACATTCGACAATGCAGTGGAGTCCATTCAGTTTATCCATGATAACAAGGTGGATCTCATGTTTCTCGATATACAGATGGAAGAACTTACCGGCCTGCAGTTATTGAATGCACTCAAAACCAGGCCATTCGTAATTCTTACCACTGCCTACGACAATTATGCCATACAGGGTTTCGAACTGGATGTGTTGGACTATATGCTGAAGCCCATATCGTTCGAACGTTTCCTGAAGGGTGTGAACAGGGCGAGCGAACGCATTATGCCCGAAATGCGGGAGGTGATCAGGCAGGAAATCCATCCACCCGATCCTGCCGAGGAATCCTTCTTTTTCGTGAAAACAGAAACACGTATCGAAAAAGTGGATGCTTCAGAAGTACTCTATGTGGAAGGAATGGGCGATTACTGGCGCATAGTTACCAGGAACAAGCGCATTATGACGCTGATGAATGCCAAACGAATCGAAGATATGCTTCGCGAACCACAATTCTGCAGGGTGCATAAATCTTTCTTCGTTGCCATCGACAAGATCAACTCTATTGAACGCAACCGCATTAAAATTGCCGTTCAACTTATCCCGGTGAGCGATACTTACCGCAGTAATTTCTTCGCGCTTATCGAAAAGCGAAAAATGGCGTAACTGAAAAGCAGTCTCCTGCTTGCTTATTTCAGAATAACTATGTTAAAAAAAACAAAAATTTACTTATCCTAACAATTAAAAATTACTTTTGCACCGCCTATTCTAAAAGCACTTATCACCAAATGGACGAAGGACCTGATTTATACCGATTATTAACCTGATTTCGGGAGATAACGCAGGCCTGGTTACAGCGCCCTCCTGAAATCCAAACGAGGAGGAGCTGCCATGACAGCATTAACTACATTTTATTTAAGCCAGATACTGGGGTTGAAAATTGTTTCCCGGGACAATGAAGTCATTGGTAAAGTTCTTGATTTGCTGGTTTTTACTGATCCTCTGCAAACCGAAGAACCTAGCCGGCCCAACGTGGTTGCTATAAAAACAGGCAGCAGGTCGCTTCCTGTTTATTATAATTTCAGTCATTTCGAGATTATCCGTCAGAAAGGCACTTTTGTAGTTCGCTGCAACAAAAAGCAACACATAGAAGATGAGGAAATTGCCCGGTATCTTCCACTTAAAGAGCAAATTCTCGACAAACAAATCGTAGACCTGAACGGCAGGAAACTGGTTCGTGTAAA
>DASVHX010000066.1:0-6721 GCA_036382355.1 Bacteroidales bacterium | reverse complement strand
CAAAAAAATGCGGATGGTATATCATCTGGGAAGCGCCTTTACCGGTTTCGACCTGAGCGCAATGCTGGATGATGCAAAAATTGGCTTGAAACATTTATCGGCATGGGATAAAATCGCATTGGTTTCGGACCATGAGCTGATAAATACATTTGCGAAATTCTTCGGTTATATGATGTCCTGCGAACTTCGCATATTTAAAAATGCCGAATTAGAGAAAGCTAAAAAATGGATCGTTGAATAATTATTCTCCAAAATACAATCAGAAATGAAATTACATGAACTTATAAACACAGCAAAGGCACTTGTTGAAGATGATAAGGGCCTGCTGGCAATGGACGAAAGTAATCCAACCTGCAATAAACGATTTGCCCTGCTGGGAATTCCATTAACAGCAGAGGCACGGCGCGCCTACCGCGAAATGATTGTAACCACCCCTGGTCTGAGTGAAAGTATCAGCGGAGCAATCCTTTACGATGAAACAATCCGCCAGCAGCTAAAGGACGGAACTCCTTTTATTAAAGCCGTCACGGATGCTGGAATCATACCTGGCATTAAAGTAGATGCAGGAGCAAAAGCAATGATAGACCATCCCGGTGAGAAACTAACCGAAGGCCTGGACGGATTGCGTGAACGACTGGAAGAATACGCCCGGCTGGGTCTCCGTTTTGCCAAGTGGCGGGCTGTGATAACTATAGGTGATGGACTTCCAAGCATGGATTGCATCAAGGCAAACGCTGATGCACTGGCAAGCTATGCCAAACTCTGCCAGGAAACCAGACTGGTTCCCATCGTTGAGCCGGAAGTGCTTATGGACGGCGAACATTCCCTGTCCGAATGCCGGAATGTAACAGAGGATGTTCTTCGGATTGTTTTCAATCATCTATACGCAAAAGGAGTAGCTCTTGAAGGCATGATACTGAAGCCAAACATGGTGCTACCCGGATTGACATGTAAAAAGCAGGAATCTGTTGAAGAAGTGGCTGATGCAACTGTAAATTGCCTGATGCGGATTGTTCCTGCTGAAGTTACGGGGATTGCATTCCTATCCGGTGGCCAATCTGCGGAACTGGCTTCAGCCCGTTTAAATGCCATGAATGTAAAGTTTAAGTCTCAACTGCCCTGGGCACTTTCGTTTTCTTTTGCCCGTGCCATACAGCAACCGGCTATGGAAATCTGGAAAGGGATGGATGCCAATGTTGAAGAAGCACAAAAAGCATTGTATCATCGTGCCAAATGTAACCAGGCTGCACGTCGCGGTGAATATAATACAGGAATGGAAGGAAAATCATTATGACAACCAAGGAACTAAACCCAGATCAAATAGCTTTATACCCTTTGCTCTTCGAACCAATTTATCAATATCGGCCCTGGGGTGGCCTGCGATTATCCAAATTGCTTAAAACGCCATTACCTGGAGGAGGACCCATAGGCGAAGCATGGCTATTGAGTGATCGCGATGACTTTCAAAGCATTGTTGGTAATGGGCCTCTAGAAGGTCAAACCATAAGGCAATTGCTCAAGGAATCGCAGAAACAGCTATTGGGTAAATTTGTTGCAGACTTCAAATGTTTCCCCCTTTTATTAAAATTTCTTGATGCGCATGAAATGCTCTCGGTGCAGGTACATCCATCAGAAGCAAATGCTGACCTCTTGCCAGCGGGAGAAACAGCCAAATCCGAAGCCTGGGTTGTGCTGGAAGCCGGGAAAGAGAGCCGCATTTATGCCGGGCTGAAGCCGGATACGACAAAAGAAACCATACAAAAGGCAATTTCAAACGGGACCGTAGAGCAACACCTTGCAAGCTTCACTCCAAAACCGGGTGATGCTATCTTCCTGCCAGCCGGAACAGTGCACGCACTAGGAGGCGATGTTGTTGTATTTGAAATTCAACAGAACAGTGATGTAACATTTCGTCTTTATGACTGGAACCATATTGATGCCAGAACAGGCCATCCAAGGGAACTTCAGATCGATAAAGCAATTGACTGCATTGATTTTAAACAAGGTATGATTGGCCCTGTAATACCACAACTCGAAGATGAGATACCGGTAAAACGGGAAATGCTTTTTAAATGCGAGCATTTTGGTTTGTGGCGGGTTGAGGGAGATTCAATGTTTATTGTTGGTGTAGCAGAAACACCCCGGATTTTGGTGTGTTTAACAGGCGAGGGACAGGTGGAGCATGATGGCACTAATTATCCAATTGGGAAAGGCGATGTTATGCTTTTGCCAGCCGTTGTCGGTGCATGTTTCTGCCAACCTAAAGGTGAAATTATCCTGCTGGAGATTTCCTTACCTGAAAATAAATAGCTATGAAATCGCCATGAGAATCTTTTCGCCCCAACCGAAAATGAAATTATGGCGCATTCCATGCGACCTATAAAAATCAAATTAATAACGCATGAAAAAGCTCATAGTATTCGATCTGGATGGCACACTTGCTGAAAGTAAATCATCTCTTGATGCCGGGATGTCCAAACTGCTAAATACTCTTTTGGGCATTATAAAAGTAGCTGTAATTTCCGGTGGCAACTGGCCACAGTTTGAAAAACAATTACTCTTAAAACTTACCCATGACGAACAACTGAAAAATCTTTTTCTCCTTCCGACCTGTGGTACAAAGTTTTACAAATATACCGGGGAATGGGAAGAGATTTATTCTGAAGATTTTACTTCGGATGAAAAAAAGAAAGTTATAAGTTCATTAACGAAAGTAATCGATGAAGTGGATTTCAAGATTAAAAAGGTATGGGGGGAGGTAATTGAAGACCGGGGAAGCCAGATTACATTTTCCGCATTAGGCCAGCAGGCTCCGATAGAAGAAAAGAAAAAATGGGACCCTGAATTTGTCAAACGCAAAAAAATGAAAACGCTGCTTGATGCGCTAATGCCTGAGTTTTCTGTTAGGCTTGGAGGTACAACATCAATAGATGTGACCAAACCGGGCATTGACAAAGCTTATGGGATCAGAAAGCTTCGGGATACCCTGGGAATAACACTCAATGAGATGATTTTTATTGGGGATGCTGTGTTTCCGGGAGGAAACGATTATCCTGCCAAAGAGGCTGGAGTTGTAACCATACAGGTTAAAAATCCGGAAGAAACTAAACTGGTGATTGAAACGATAGTGGCTTGTATGGATTGCGTTTACAAAACAAAAGTTTAAGGAGAAAAATCGATGAGCGGATTAAAATTGCAACGATTAGGACTGATTATGGAACCGGAATCAGGCAATCCGATGGAAGTTGAAGGAGTCCTGAATCCTGCTGCAGTGCGTGGACCTGATGGTAAGCTTTACCTGTTTCCGCGGCTGGTCGCAAAGGGTAATTATTCGCGCATTGGTATTGCAAGGGTATTGTTTAATGATGCCGGCGATCCATCCGGAGTGGAGCGATTAGGCATTGCATTGGCACCTGAAGCAGACTACGAACTGCGGTCTGACGGCAGCGGTGGTTGTGAAGATGCACGAGTCACGTTTATTGAGCCGCTCCAACGCTATATGATGACTTACACGGCGCTTTCCCCAAAAGGCCCGAGGATCGCGCTGGCAATATCGAAGGATTTGTTTCACTGGAAGCGTCTGGGATTGGCTACCTTCGAGCCCTATGCCGGTATCGATTTTGTACATGTGGACGATAAGGATGCCAGCCTCTTCCCGGTAGCCATCCCCAATCACGCAGGGAAAATGCAGATGGCCATCCTTCACCGCCCTCTTTTCCAGGGTACAAGACCAGAAGAAACTGTTTATCAGTCTGAGTCGCGGGTGGTGGACCTAGATTTTGAAAGCATCTGGATTTCATACTGCCCTATGCCTTTGGAAGACCCCGAACCGGATCACATTGGCTTGTTTAATTCACATCATCGGCTTGCGACTCCGGTATCGCCATGGGAGCGACTTAAAATAGGCGGAGGCACTCCGCCTGTATTAACGAGACATGGCTGGATGATCATTTATCATGGTGTGAGCAAAATAGCATCGTCGGGAAATGATGGGCACCAGTTTTGCTATTCAGCCGGAGTTATGATACTCACGAAAGAGCATCCGCGGGTAATACACTACCGCTCAGTGGAGCCGGTGCTGACACCGGAGTTGCTGAATGAACGCAGAGGAATTGTCAGCAATGTAGTATTTCCCAGCGGTATTGACAGGCGGGACGATCTTGGCAAGCCTGACCGATTCGATGTCTATTACGGAATGGCCGACAACCGGATTGGAGTTGCCCGTCTTGATCTGCCGGATATATTGCCTCCGGGAGGAATAGCCGACCCTCCACATGCAAAGGTTTGAAAGGTGTGAATGATGTAACATTTTTCAAAAAATATGTAAAACAAATAGGCTTAACTGAATGTATTTTTGTAATGTATGTAAAATAAAATGGATGCCTTGTTCTTAATAGTTGGTTCCGGCGCGTTTTAAAACTTTTTTATTCAAAAAATATCACACCATGAATACAATTGTAGGTATATATCCTACCCACGAAAAAGCAATCGAAGCAGTCGATGAGCTAAAACTGGCCGGATTTCCTGTCGAACAAATTTCCCTTATCGGGAAGGCCGTAATCATTGATGACCTCATGCATGTTAAGTATAATGGTTGGATTAAAAATGCACCGGCAATTGTTGGCGCTATACTTGGTCCTGTTCTGGGAATACTTATCGGGGTTAAAATATTGGCGATTCCGGGAATTGGATTTCTTTTCGGAGCAGGTGCCTTAATAGGCGCATTGGGCGGTTTTTCCCTTGGAATTGCCAGCGGGGGTGTTCTAACTCTCATTGCCACCCTCGTAATAAAAAGCCATTCTGTTTTAAAATACAATGAACACGTTGAGGAAAAAGGGTTTCAGGTAATTGCCCATGGAAATAACCAAGAGGTCAACAATGCAAAAGGAATTCTTGAAAATTATAAAGCAAAGACGGGATCAAATAGCCTCTGAAAATGTTCAGCCTTTCAATCGCTAATTGATAATTCTTCTGGTTTACTTCACTTTGATGATTAAATGTATTTTAAACAGCTTAAAATGATAAAGGAAAATTTTGGGCACAAAAGTAATTTCATCAAAGATATTAACAGCACTCTCTTTTATCAAGCTTATATCAAAGTGGACAATAATAATAAATAAGGAATTATGCATTGAAGCATGTAAAGTCTAAGTTCAATTTGAAATGGGTGCAATTATAACTGATAGAATTGGTGTTGGTTTCATGTTAGGTTTCTCTGTCTCCGGTAGGAAAAAGGGATCACCTGCCCGAATTGGTTTTAATTTTAATATAAAAAGGTGGCAAAATCATAATGAAAGATAATGCTTTAAAGAAATTGGAAATGCTCGGACAGTCTGTCTGGCTCGACTACATCCGCTGTGATCTGATTGCAAGCGGCGAGCTTCGACGTTTAATCAAAGAGGATGGTCTGCGGGGAATGACTTCAAACCCTTCCATTTTTGAGAAAGCGATTGCAGAAAGCAATCTTTACGATCAGGATATTCGCGATCTTGCATTGAAGAAAAAAGACACCAAAGCAATCTATGAAGCACTTAGCCAACGCGACGTGCAACATGCTGCTGACGAGTTCAGGTCTGTGTATGATAAGACTGACGGTAAAGATGGATATGTAAGCATTGAGGTCAACCCTCATCTGGCGCATGACACCAAGGGAACCATTGAAGAAGCCCGTCGTTTGTGGGCTTCACTGAAAAGACCCAATATATTAATAAAAGTTCCTGCAACGGCTGAAGGTTTACCTGCTATCCGGCAACTCATAAGTGAAGGAATCAATGTCAATGTGACATTATTATTTGGGTTGCCTCGTTACCGGCAGGTCATAGAAGCCTATATTGCCGGTCTCGAAGCGCGCGCAGACCAAGGGAAACCATTGAAACACATAGCCTCGGTGGCCAGCTTCTTTTTAAGTCGTATAGATGCTGTTATTGATCCAAAAGAAGGAGAATTTGTCGCTTTAGGGGGTGAACAGGCACATTTTGCGACAAAAATACGCGGACAGGTCGCCATTTCAAGCGCTAAAGTTGCCTATCAAATTTATAAAGAAACAATCGAAAGTGAACAGTTTATTAAACTGGCCCGCAAAGGTGCTTCACCCCAGAGATTACTTTGGGCCAGTACAAGCCCTAAAAACCCTGATTATAGCGATATTAAATATGTTGAAGCCCTAATCGGAGAAGATACGATCAATACAATGCCCATCGAAACCCTTGAAGCATATCGTGACCACGGCGACCCTGCTTCCCGGTTGGAAGTCGATTTGGAACAGGCTTCATGGGTGATGTCCGAATTGTCAGAAGTTGGTATAGATATAAAAACAATTACCGATACTCTTGAAAACGATGGAGTTAAAAAATTTACTAAATCCTTCGATAAACTGATGGATGCTTTAACAAAGAAATCAGCAGAAAAGTAAAAATAGGAACGATACATTGAAAATGAGCAAATCAATTCCGGTTGCAACTTTGTTTTTAGATATTGGCGGAGTTTTACTCACCAATGCATGGGGACACGAGTCGCGTAGAAAAGCAGCGGAAGTTTTCAACCTGAACTATAGCGATATTGATGTTCGGCATCATCTCAATCAGGTAACTTATGAAGAAGGAAAGCTCACCCTGGGTGAATACCTCACTCGCGTAATATTTTATGAGAAGCGCGATTTCACGCCTGATCAATTCCGGGAATTTATGTTCGCTCAGACTACTCCTTTTATGGAGATGATTGA
>DASVHX010000065.1:0-2692 GCA_036382355.1 Bacteroidales bacterium | reverse complement strand
ACCTCAGCCTTCTGAAAAAAGAAGCCAGGAGTCAGATGTCAGCAACTAAATTGGCTCGGCCAAGTGAAAAATAGATGTAACTGAAGAGGAATTTCTTAAGAGTAACCTCTTGGAAGATATCTTATTTTCAGTATTATACTCATTTATGAAATTTGATCATTCACAGTGGGTATGATATTAATCTTATGAGTATTTCAAATTGTTTCAGCACATTAATCGCAGCCTCTTACAAAATATTTTACAATTTTTATCTAATATACAATTTATTGTCGTATGTTTGCGACAATAAACAATGTTGCTATGACGAACAATAAGTTTGACGAATTTACAAGTGAACAACAGGAACTTGCCAATCTGGCAAAGGTTCTTTCGCACCCGGCAAGAATCGCCATTATTCAACTGCTTGCTGAAAAAAAGGAAATCAGGACCGGCAATATCTCTGAATACCTTCCCATTAGCCGGCCAACTGTCTCTCAACATCTTAAAGAACTGAAAGAAATGGGCATCATCAAGGGCACTATTGATGGCCTTAAAATACATTGTTGCCTGGATATGATAAAGCTGGACGAAATGAAAAAAGCCTTAAACAAGTTATTTGATAATACAATTACCTCTTTTCTATGCGAATGTTAATTTTCTCTTTTAATAGCCTAAAAATCAATATTATGAAAAAAAATGTTCCTTGCTTGCTTGCTATTGCAGCATCTTTAATGATTACTTCAACCGTTTTTTCTCAGACCAAAGAGAAAATTGGTCAGGCCAATGCGAAAGGTAAAGTAGTCTTTCTCGCGGTGACGGATGGCAAAAATAAGCTCCCCGAAACCATGCAACTGGCTGCTCTGGCACAAAAAAAATACCCCAAATCAGAGGTGGTTTCTTTGGATAAGTCCGATAAAGCTAATGCTGCCCTGGTCACTAAATACGGTCTGGCTGGCACTCCTGCCCCTTTAATCCTCGTTTTGGCTGCCAATGGGGTTGCAGGAGGAGGTTATGCCTTGAAACAGGCCACTCCCGAAAATCTGGTCGAACTTATTCCTACCAAAAATCAGGCAAAGGCTTTACTTGCTTTCAGCGAAGGCAAACCGGCATTTATCGTTTTGTACAAAAAATCGATGAAAGACAAAGCAAAAGCAGTTGAAGAATGCAATAAGGCTGTTGCAGGTCTGCACGGGAAAGCATCTGTTGTTGATGTAGATTTGGAAGATAAAACCGAAGCCGGCTTTCTGAGCTTATTAAAACCTGAAATGACAGCTACTACAACGCACATATTGGTATTTAATGCTAAAGGACAGTTTACCGATGAGTATAAAACTTCTGCCCAGGCATCAGCACTGATAACTTCTTCAGCAAAAGTCATTAAAAGTAGCTGCTGTCCGGCTGGAAGTGGAAGTAGTGGCTGCGCTCCAAAATAAAAAGGGGAATATGAATCTTTTTAAATTAGTCTGGCTCGAACTGGGCCAACGCAAAACCCAGCTGATTTCAGGCATTCTTGCTATTACACTTGGGATCGGCGTAATTGTCGCTATTCGTTCTATATCAGTGGTATCTGAAAAAGCCGTTGCAGTGAATCTCGATAACCTCGGCGCTAATATCCTCGTCCTCCCCCAGGGTGCAGGCGTCGATAACTATTATGCCGCCGATATCGATGCTCCTACCTTCCCCGAGGAATATGTCGAAAGAATCGTTACATCCGATATTACGGGCGTCGACAATTTATCTCCTAAGTTAACCCGCCGTATCGATATCAATGGACAAAAACTGGTTCTTACCGGTATTCTTCCCAAAAACGAACTGGCTTCCAAACCCATCTGGCAAAATTCAGGATTGTTTGGCAGTGAGCTAAAAGCAGCTTGCGGTCCAAATCCTTCAAACAAAACATTGGGATATAAGGATGAAAAACTCCAGCGCAAATCCATTGATTCGTTGGGGATGACCGATTGCCTTATCGGTACCAATGCTGCTGCCCGTCTTAAGGTAAAAGAAGGAGACCAGATCACGGTGAATAAAACATCCCTCACCGTAGGAAAAGTATTGGGCGAAACGGGTACCATCGATGATGACAGGGTTTTTGCTCATCTGCACACGGTCCAGAACATTCTTGGAATTAAAGATCAGGTAAGTGCCATCGAAATTATGGGTTGCTGCAATGCCATTTCGGATGGCCTCCTGGGTAAGCTTCGAAATATCCTGCCTGATACCAAAGTAACAACCATCGGCCAGATTGTATCAACCCAGATTAAAACCAACAAACTGATGAACCAGGTATCCTTGATCATGCTCATCATCATCATTTTTGTGGGGGGCATTTCAATTGGGAACTATATGTGGGCCAATGTCAACGAACGGAAAAGAGAAATCGGTATCCTTCGCATGATCGGTTACCCCAAATCCTCCATTTATACGGTGCTCCTGCTCAAAGCCGTCATCATGGGGCTCATTGGCGGATTGATCGGTTATCTCGCAGGGGTGCTGATTGCCTGGTTTTTAGGCCCATTCATAGCCGGTATCAACATTGTTCCTATCCCCATTCTCTTGCTCTGGTCAGTGCTGATCTCGGTTTTTATCTCTTTATTAGGGTCAGCATTGCCAGCCTGGTTTGCAGCCCGTTTCGAACCTTACGCTAATATGCAGGAAGTATGACGATTATTTTAACAGTTCAGAATATCACCAAAAAATATAATCACAGGGAGGA
>DASVHX010000064.1:0-3341 GCA_036382355.1 Bacteroidales bacterium | reverse complement strand
TATAAGCCTCTTTTTCATTGTTCTAATTTATTTATTTTCAATAAATAAGCAAGTAGCCGCTATGCGATTTTTCCCTACCTTCACACAAAACCAAAGCGGCGAAAAATCGCAATAGCTATGACAAGGCAATGAGAAAAGCCTATAATTAGTCGTTATGTGTAAATAGGCGCTACACAGCCATGAGTAAAACTGTCATGAAAATTGCCCAACGCCACGGGTTTTTTACCGTAGCGAGTATGAGGGTGCACCCGCCAGGTTACCATAAATTTCATAATTACCTCCTTGATGTTTAAAGTGAAAAATTAAAGAACATTAAATTTAACCTTTATCTCGTGTAAACTGGAGATTAGTTACAAATAAAAATAAGAGGAAAGTGTTAGCCAGGATATGTTTTAAATAAACCGTAAAAGAGATGAATAAACCACTGTTATCCTTGGTCCGCTTCCAACCGAAGAGCTGCGCTGTCCTTAGTTTGCAACTAAGGACTTACAAACCATAAATCTATAACAAAAATGCAATTTCAATTAGGCTGCATTAATCGAACCAATATAAACCGTTAAGATTAGATAATAAATACATAAAGTAAATGTCCTTAGTTACAAACTAAGGACAGCAGTCTCTAATTATTTAAACATTCTAAGGATAGCTTGGGGACAACTACCCTCATCAGGGAGTCATTTTATTTATTCCCCAATAACACGGCATCAAGGTCTTCGCCGGGTTTCGCAATAATTCGCTCTGTTGCACGATCCCAATCCATTCTTCTTCCAAGCTTATAAGATAGTCCACCCATGTGTGCTGAAATAGCTTCTTCAAATCCTTCTTTGATGGAGCAACTCGGGGTACCTCCATTCCTGATACAACTTAACCACTCTCTCAAATGAAGAAATGTTGAGTCAACCCGTTTGCCATCCCGATAAGTCCACAATAATCCTTTATTAGCAAAATATTTTGAAGTGGCAGAGGTAATGGCATCGGTTCCATTGACAGCCGGATCATATTGATAAATTGGAACGCCGGCTTCGATTCGCCCTTCTTTTATCAGGTCAGCATATTTGGTTGATCCCGGATCAGCATATACCGAAATCCGGTTCCCCAGTTCCATGCTGCCGTCATGTCCCATCAAAACGGTTCCCCTGTCATACTGATTTCCAAGTGTTGCACTGTATATGAATGTCATGCCTTTCTCTTTGCCTGCGACCTGGCTTGACCCTGTACTAAAATCAGGGTACTCCATATTCACCTGCATTACATCCGGAACGTTGCGTCCGTCATGGTGGGTATAGATTCCTCCGGAAGCAGTGACTGAATTTGGAATTCCCATCTTCAGAATGCAGTTGATCCGGTCAAAATCGTGTGTCATTAAATCACCAGACAAACCTGATCCATACGCCCACCACTTACGCCAGCGGAAAAAATGCTCCAGGTTAAAAGCTTCTTTCGGTGCGTTTCCAAGGAACAAATTCCAGTCAATGGTTTGCGGGTTGGCGGTATCAGGTATATCATATTGCCAGGCACCATTATCATCATTACGGTTGGTGTTGGTTTCAACTAATGAGACGTGGCCAAGTATATTCTTGGTGATAATGTCCTGCGCAGTTAGAAAACTCTGTGTTTGACGATGTTGGTGACCTACCGCGAAAACTGTTTTGGGGTTTTTGTGAACCGTTTCACGTAATGTATAGGTTTCAGAGACATTGTGTGTCATTGGCTTCTCAACATATACATGCACACCCGCATTAAGTGCTTCAATGGCCATTGGTGCATGCCAATGGTCGGGTGCAGCAATAACAATAGCATCAACTTCCCCGCTGTTTATCAGTTCAGTGTGTGTGCGAAACCGTTTGATTTTATTATCACCCCTATTGAAGGAGTCTAACGCTTTTTGAGCACGCATGTCAAAAACATCACAAATTGCTACCAGTTTTATATTCAGGTTTTCCTGTGCCTTATACTCTGCCAGGCTGGTGTCCTTTGGATTTTGTGCCAAAAGATCCTGCTTTTCCTTGATCCAGGCGGTGGTGGCAAAACCAAGGGCACGGCATAGCTGTTCGCCCCGGATGCCAAAACCTATAATGCCCAGCCGAACCGGCTTGCCACTCATAGCGCCTGAAGCCGGGGGCGGAGAGGCTTTAATATTCAAAGTCTCCAGCAGAAATTTCTTTTCGCGTATTGCATCGCCTGCCAGGCTGGCGCCTGAATACCATACGGCGCCAACTAGTGGTATTCCTCCAAGAGTTTTTAAAATATCGCGCCTGTTCCATTTTCTAAAAAAATTATTATCGTTTGCCATGATGATTAAATTAAAGTTGTTTTTGCCTTATGCTTGAAAAATAAATTTTCTATACCAAATACTGATATCAAAGGGAACTCGTAGATCACATAAAGGGCTGCCATCTCAACCAGGTTTTTGTTTACTATCCAATAGCTTCCTTCTGAAGGGCCTTGCGGCAAGGATGGGAAAGGAGGATGGGCCAGGTAGTATAGCAGTAACAACAATATGCCTCCAATACAACCCCAACGTACCTTCATACCTATGAGGAGACTTATGCCCACGGCTATCAGTCCTGCAATATTTAAGGTGTCAATGACTGATATGCGGGAGGGAGCAGCGATCCAGGCAAAAAAAGGCTTAAGAATGGAGGCGCTCAATAAATAACTTTTTGATGTCCAGGATGGATTATAGGCCTTTATAATCCCTTCATATAAGAAATGCCAACCGATTAAAATACGAAGCAGAACCAAGCTATAACTTTGTCCTGTCGTTAATTTTGGTACTATCATAATATGTGAGTTTTTTTTTCTGAATTTTATAAATGCATATTTAATAAACCGGAATTTTATTACTGCCGGAAATCACTGACCCGGAAGCAAAAAATAAATCTTAAGGAATCACTTCTACATTTTCTTTAAACGTTTCGGAAGTGTAGGTTTTCCAGGCACCATTTTCATCGTAAATAAAAAAAACTTCCAGGTTTAGTTCTTTATATTCTGATAAAAATTGTTTTGATTTTTCCAGTCCCATCACCATGAATGCTGTTGCATAGGCATCAGCGGTCATACAGTCCCCGGCAATTACACTGGTACTTAGCAAATTGTTTTTTGCAGGGTATCCTGTAAAAGGGTTAATAATATGCGTATATTTCTTCCCGTCTTCGATATAATATTTTTTATAATTACCGGAAGTGGCCAATGCCTTATCTTTTATCCTGACTTTTGCCTCTAATAGTGTCCCATCCGTGAGGGTTTCATTTGGTTGTTCAATGCCAACTGTCCAATAACTGTCATCTGCCTTTTTTCCTTTTGCTCTCAACTCGCCACCCACTTCTATCAAATAGTTG
>DASVHX010000063.1:0-4430 GCA_036382355.1 Bacteroidales bacterium | reverse complement strand
TTACGATTTCAAAATTAAAATTGAAACCTTAAGGTGCATAGTGCATAGGGAGCTAACTATTAACTTTTAGTTTTTTAACTTTTAGTTTTCTACCCAACTTCTAAGTTCTAATTTCTGATCAGCTATTAACAGTAGAATTTACGCTATCTTTGCAGTTCAATCCAAGGGGCTGACCGGTTTTGACAGCAAGGAAGTGGGATTGTAAGCATGCCGGGCGTTGCGTGAGTGGCCCGTAAATCCCAATACGCAAAGCCAACAACTGGCAACGATTACAATTACGCATTAGCCGCTTAATCCAGAGGATTTAGCCGCTGATTGTTCCCCGGGAAGCCCTGCGTAGCCGCGTGCCGCAAGGAGCATCACAAATGCTGCGCTAAGACAGGTAAAATCCTGGTGCCTGTTCGAAAACCAAAGGGAATAAGGATAAAGTTGGGTCGCTTTTTGCCTGCTTTATCCCGAAAATCAACTAAAAGCTAAGCATGTAGAAAACACTTTTGCTGCTTGTTTGGACCAGGGTTCGACTCCCTGCAGCTCCACAGATCATAAGCAAAGAATCCCCGTATTTATTATGATACGGGGATTCCTATTTTAGGGGTAACAGAAATAATTTCTTAATTATCATATCCTACTAAACATGACCTGGAAATAATTATTGACGATCATCAGCAAATCTTTGCGGTTGCAGGGTTTGGACATAAATTCAGTGCAACCGGCATCAAAGCAACGTTGCTTGTCATCGGAGTGAACATAAGCTGTTATGGCTATCACTGGCATTTCCGGCTTAAGTTTCAATATTTCGCGTGTGGCCTCAAGGCCGTTCATTACCGGCATTTGAATATCCATAAGCACAATATCAACATGTGGGTTTGAAATACAGGTATCCAAAGCTTCCCTGCCATTTGCAGCAAATAGCATTTGAGCTCCGGTATTTTTGAAAAACATATCGATCAGGCTAAGATTAAATGATACATCATCGACTACCAGCACTGTTTTGCCACTGAAATTATAAGCTGGCTTTTGTTGTGCTACAGGAACTACGTCAGATAGTCTGGAAATGACTTGAACTGGAATTGCCATATGGCCATCTATGATTTGGCCGGTATCCCTGACAGTTTGAATTTTGCTTTTTGCAGGCTCCTGTGCGCATTCCAACGGCAACATATCAGGCACTGTAACCTTTGAAAATTCTTCCATTACGTTGGATATATAAATATTGTTGTCCATATAGCTGAGTTTAATACCAGGTTTACTTGAGGTTACCGGAGGATTTTTACTATTTCTGATCAATTATTATTGATAATGAATGATTTGTTGCTGCGCTTTTACTACCCGAAACTTATAATTATCCGGTTATTTTTCAGCTAAAGAGATTATCATTTAAGTTTCAATCCTTTAAAAGAATTATGTTTTTATTTGTTTCGTCCGGTTCAGGCCATTCTATAAAAAAGTTATGTCAGTGTTTTTTATCTTTTACATCCTTTTTTTGCCTTGCATTAATAATTCGCAGGAAAACAGTCATGGACCATATCATATAATTCAAAATGTAAGTATAGCTTTAGTGATTTACTTACTTCGTTCGTGAGAACGCTGTGTTACTCCCTTCGGTCGTGAGGTCGCTTCGCTCAGTTCGCTAAGTTGTGATTTATGATTCGACCCTCGCCCCTGTCCCTCGTCTCTTTTAACTTTTAATTGAAGTTCAGCATTTGCATAAAATCCCTTGTGGTTGGAGGCATCCCCGCATTAATGGGGGTACCTTCAACCGCTATAGTAAGTTCAAGTGTTTTAGAGCAGATATAGTAGTACGAGCAGTAGTTGTAGTATTAGTTGTAGTGGGTGTAGCAGGTGTAGTTGTAAAAGCAACAAGGGATATTTTTTTACTATTGACCAAAGCAAAAGAACCATCTTCTGGAATAACAATCGCAGGTGCGGCAGCAGGCTGATTGCCAGCGACCTCAAAGCCGATTGTCAGGAAAATGGTTTTAGTGTTCTGCATGATATGTGTTCTTTATTGCTGTTTTTTGTATTTTAAATATCATATTGTAATCTGTTTGTCTGAATTTTTTACTGATCAATTTCCACACTTTTCGTTTTCGATTCTATGCTACAGTCTGCCTGATGCTTCATACTTTTGGCATCAGGCTCGTTTTTGGTTATTTGCGCTGTTAAATTCGATACCGCTCATTGGCCTGTCCTCATTATTATGCATTTGAACAGGCATATAAGGGATAGAAAAATAAAATACTGAACCCACATCGGGTCCTGATTCCAGCCAGATTCTCCCTCCCAAAAGTTCAGCGTAAGCTTTTGAGATAGAAAGGCCCAGCCCCAGGCCTCTGCCGCCGTTTTCGCTCGAAAGGACAACTTCCACTTGTTTGAAACGATCGAAAATGGCATTATATTTATCGTCGGAGATGCCAACACCGGTATCTTCCACATAAAATTCCAGGTTCTCTTCTTTTAAAATGTAACCGAAACTTATACTGCCCTGCCGGGTAAATTTTAAGGCATTGTTCAGGAGGTTGGATATGATTTGAATGAGTTTGGTTTCGTCGGTAATGATATAGCCTTGATCGTCAGCAAGCGTGGTGGTGAGTTTCAGTTCAATATCTTTCTTGCCTGCTTTTATTATGTACTGCTCATAAATATCACGGAGCATCTGGTTGAGCATGGTTTCCCGGTGCAGCAAAACTTCTTTCCCGGCTTCCAGTTCGGATATGTTGATGATATCTTCAATAATAGTAAGCAAATGATTTCCCGCTTTACAAATAATATCAGTATAATTCTTCCGCTCATCGGGCTTCAGATCATCTTCATTCAATAAACCTGAAAAGCCAAGAATTGAATTCATGGGCGTACGAATCTCGTGCGAGATATTCTGGAGAAATGCCGTTTTTAACCGGTCGCTTTCTTCGACTCTGGTAAGTGCTTTTGTAAGATCCTGCACGGCTTTTTTGCGTTGGATGGAAATGCTGATCTGATGGGATATAAATTCGAGCATATCCACATCTTTTGTATCGTAAGCATTGGCATTGTCGTAACTCTGAACAACAAACGCACCTATAACCCTGCCTTCCACTTCCAGCGGAACGCCAAGCCATACCTGGGAAGGGGTGCCAATAAGTTCTATCTCACCAAGCCTGATTAATTCCTGAACCTCTTCCTTATTGACCAGTAACTTCTTCCTGCTTTTTATTACATAACCTGTCAACGATTTGCCGGCAGGCCATGTGCTCATCTCATCTTTTTCATCTTCAATATAAGGTGTCGAAAGTGTATCGGATGCTTCGTCGTAAAAAGCAATGTAAAAGTTTTTGGTATCAAGTAGTTTCCCAAGTTCCGACCGGATTATTGCGATCAATTCTTCGATATCCCTGGTAATGATCGCAGCATTGGAAATACTGAACAGCACTTGCTGTATGAGATCCGAACGTTTGCGCTCGTTAATCTCTTCTACCAGTTTCCTGTTGGTAGCCTCCAGGTTGTTACTTGACTCTACGGCATCTTCCATCATACTCAGCGTTGCCATGCGCGATGCAACCAGGTCCTCGTTAGCCCGCATTAATTTTGATGTACGCTCGGCAACGTAGTTTTCCGAGTCAGTATGCGCTTGCCGCAATTCACCTTCTATTCTTTTAAACCCGGAAATGTCGTAGGCAATAAGGAATGCCTTTCCGTAAGCTTCTGCTCCAGGCATGGAATTCACAGAGAGACGCAGGGTAACAGGCGAAGCACCATTTGCAGGAAGACACGAAATTTCAATAGCGTTTCTCGACGACTGATCCGATTTCAGGATTTGATCTAATTTTGCTATATCACCAGGCTGTAAATAGCTATCGAGTTTTGTACCTATCACATCTTCAGCCGTGCTGTTCAGCAGTTGGGCAAAGCTTTTATTACAATAAAGAATTATTTTCTCCGGCGAAAGCGTAAACGCACCTTCATTCATGCCATCAATAAAAACATTACAAGGAGATTCCGCAGAAGGTTGTAAAAATCTATTTTCTGCATCACTTTCCACAGGCATAATCACTTCTAAATCAGTGGCGCGCATCTCGTTGAGTGAATTTTCAATTTCTGCCGGCTGTGGATTTAATGCTCCGTTCTCGGGTAAGAGCTGTTCCCCTGCTTTAATCATAGTATGCTTTGCTTAAAGTTTTATCATAAATAATTATTCTATTTCTGTTTCTTTATCGACGTCATCCAATAGGTCCAGATGCCCGATAAATTTGTTGAGATCATCTTTTTTATTGAAAACCATATCAACTCCCGAATCGTGAAATTGCTCAATGTACTTGGGTTCTATAGTTTCGGTAAGCACTAATATTTTTGGATGTTTTATTTCGCCCTTCAATGTGGTAAGCAATTCAAGGTTAGTGGGATTTGGAAAATTCATGTCTATCACAATTACATCGGGGTTCTCTTCCTTTGCT
>DASVHX010000062.1:0-8236 GCA_036382355.1 Bacteroidales bacterium | reverse complement strand
AGTTTTTCCATGGCTGTTTTGAGCAATGCCTGACCGACATCATTAATCTTACAGATGGAACGCAATTGTTTGCTGCTCATCTGGGCATTGCAATAGATACCTTTTGATTCGCTGAACCGCTCTTCCTGCACCTGCCGGGCTTTCACCACGCGTTCGCGGATAGATTCGCTTTTTTCCATAACACGCATTGAGCTTAGTTCCCTGAAAGGAACCGGAACTACTTCCACGTGAATATCGATGCGATCGAGCAATGGGCCCGAAATTTTATTAAGGTATTTCTGAACGATGCCGGGCCCACATACGCAATCCTTATCGGGGTGATTGTAATAGCCGCAAGGGCAGGGATTCATGGCTGCCACCAGCATAAAACTTGCCGGGTATTCTACTGAAGATTTTGCACGCGAGATGGTAACAGTGCGTTCTTCCATAGGCTGCCGGAGGACTTCGAGCACCGTGCGTTTAAACTCTGGTAATTCATCCAAAAATAATACGCCGTTGTGTGCCAGCGATATTTCTCCGGGTTGCGGATTGCTGCCTCCGCCGACTAAAGCCACGTCCGAAATTGTATGGTGCGGGCTCCTGAAAGGACGCATGGCGATAAGCGAAGATTCCCTGCTCATCTTACCTGCCACCGAATGGATTTTTGTTGTTTCGAGGGCTTCGTGCAGGTTGAGCGGCGGCAATATGGATGGCAGCCTTTTTGCCAGCATAGTCTTACCTGCTCCCGGCGGACCTATCAGAATTACATTGTGGCCTCCTGATGCAGCAATCTCCAAAGCACGTTTAATATTTTCCTGTCCTTTTACATCCGAGAAATCGAATTCATATTCATTCAGATGGGCATAAAATTCTTCCCTTGTATCTACAACTACAGGCTCCGGTTTATATTCGCCTCTGAAAAAATCAATCACTTCCTTCATATTATCCATGCCATAAACTGTGAGGTCGCTTACGATGGCTGCTTCCCTGGCATTTGCCTTTGGCAGGATAAAACCTTTGTACCCTTGCTTGCGCGCCTCTATTGCAATAGGAAGTGCCCCTTTCACGGGCTGCAGGCTTCCGTCGAGCGATAGTTCGCCCAGGATAATATATTGTCCTACTTCTTCATGCGGTATCTGCTCGGAAGCTGCCAGAATACCAATAGCAATGGTAAGATCGTAAGCCGATCCTTCCTTCCGGATATCGGCCGGTGCGAGATTGATTACAATCTTCTTTCCAGGAATGCGGTAGCCAATATTTCGTAATGCAGCTTCGATGCGCTGGTGGCTTTCTTTCACAGCGTTATCGGGCAGGCCAACCATAAAGAATTGAATGCCCTGGTCAATGTTCACTTCAACCGTTATGGTAATTGCATTTATACCATGAATGGTACTTCCATATGTTTTAACAAGCATAAAAAGCAGTATTAATGATAGTGCAAATTAAGCATTTTGGACGACGCGTGGAAATCTGACCTATATTTTGAACATTGCGGTAAATATTCGGTTTAGTTAGTATATAATTGAACTATGCCTCCGCGAATAGATTACGAAGCTAAATCGCCTTGCCGAAATATCTGTAAATTGAATGAAAAAGGGAAATGCATGGGCTGCTTCAGGTATATTGATGAGATTGCAAACTGGACTAACTATACCGAAGAACAGAAAAAAATAGTTCTGGTGCAGTCTCAATTACGAATGCAACTACCCGAATACTTTGACTAGGCTTTGTCTGTCCAAATACTTATAGATAACGATTTAAAAACAAGGATTATTCGCTTCGCTCATGAGAACGCTTCGCTTAGTTACTCGCTTCGCTCATGAGAACGCTTCGCTAAGTTCGTTGTTCAAAAGCTTAAACATTAAAGATATATATTAAATAGCTGCTGACAGAAACTCCGGTTTTATTAGAACTAATCAGATTAACACTTTGGTTTCTTTTGGGCTAAAGCCCAGATTATGAGACTAATTCAATTGCCACGGCCTTAAGGCCGTGGCAATTGAATATCAGCTATGTGCAGGCTCTGGCCCAAAAGTTTAACGAACTATTGTCAGATCTAAGATTACTTTATTTCCGTGGTTTATAGCGCGATCCTTCCAGGATTTTCTGAGAATCATTCTCTTTCATCAAATCAGAAAGTGCCAGCTCGGGATTGTGTTGCATATAATTTCTTACAATTTGCCATCCTACCCAAGTGCCAATCCTGCCAGGAGATTCCTTCCCGAATCCCGAAGTAAAGGGGCCATCGGTGAGTAGCTTGCCAACAACTTCCGGATCGGTAGTAAAAAGCAGGTTGTTTTCCACCAGGAAAGCCCATATCTGAGGCTCATTTGCTTTACACCAATCCAATTGGATGGAGGTATAACCAATTTTGATATAATCCGCTGTACCCGGAAGTGTCAATTCTTCAAAATAGAGAACTTTACCTTCTGCTACCATCAAATCGAGTAACCTTTGTTTTTGTTCATCCACTACCGCAAGGCTTCGCCCAATCTCTGCCATGCAATAAGGTGCGATCTGCTCGCTTGTCATTCTGGTTATTTTGTATTGCGGCAACCCTGATTTGGCATAAATAGGTTCGGTGCTGCCCAAAAACAAATCGAGACCAATCACGAGTCCCTGATCTGAATAACGAACAGGATTGTCGATGTCGAGACCTGAAATATAGGTGTAAACATCGGGTGTGGCTTTTTCGGGATAGTAATATTTGAAATAGCGGAATGCTTTTGTAAGTTCGGCGCTTTGTGCTGAGAGATCAGGATAATGGAGCTTTGTCTCACGGTACAGGGCCTGCATTGCAGTATCGGAAATAAATGACTGCAGACGCATAAGGTTCACCTGGTCAAGATATTGATCGCCTAAAAAGATTTTGTATTCGCCGGCAATGGCAGGCAAGTCGTGTTTCAGATTTTCGGGACTAATCGAAAAAAGAGTCTTCTCGTATCGGTGTACTTCAACCGTCTTAATGTTTATGCTTCCCAAATCAACATCGGTAGGCCGGTTATTGCATGAATATAACAATGCAGATGTCAATAATATTGCACTAAGGTTTGGGATAGAATAGCGTGGCATATAAAATAATTTTATGAGCGCAAAAGTAAAAAACCTTTGAACCAACTGTATCGCTGATCCAAAGGTTCCTGATTTTTAGAGAAATTATGGTTTTCTTTATTTTAGAAAATCCGGTTAAAATAATTTAAGTCCAAGGCTTACATTAAGCAGGTTGTTCTTCAGTGCAAAATCTGAAGAAGATCCATTATAGATATCACTCATGCCAAATTCGTACCGGATATCTAAAGTAAATATTAATACATCAATACCTGCACCAGCTTGTATGGCCCAGGATGCATTCCTGATGTCATCTTTAGAATTTACCGGCCAGGATTCTGCAGCATCAGTTATGTTTAAGTTTTTGTTTATTGTATAGGATGCTACAGGTCCACCAACCAAATGTATGGATGCTACTTTCAGATTGATAAGTTTTACGCCAACCAGTAGTGGAATGGTAATTGTCTTTAGGGATATTTCCTGGTCAATTGGATTGCCGGTATTAGAGCCCTTTAGCACTCCTCCTTTGGTAACATAATTGACTTCGGGCTGGAGGTAGATCTTATTGCCAAACCTGACGAATGCGCCGAATTGAAAATTACTCTTAAGATCGGACGAGATTGCACCGGCATCGGTCGACAAATTTGTTGTGTTATATCCGATTTTTGGACCAATACAAAATGCAGGCACCTGGGCGAAAATCACGCCATTCAATCCAATTGCAAGCAAAAGGATGATTATTTTTCTCATGGTGTTTCTGTTTTTAACATTTTAGATATCAAATATAATAGAATTGGATAATCTATTTGAGAAGTTTTAATCATTCATGAAATAACAACGATCACAAACAGTTATTATTATTGTAGAATTCACAATTAGCTTGTAATATATTTGCTAATTTTGTCAAAACTAATACTCCTGTTATGAAAATTACCCGATGGATTGTATTATTTGTTATTATAATATCAGCACCCGCAATAGCTAAGGCACAATACAGGCCTTATACATTTGGCTTCAAAGCCGCCCCAGGCATTGGATGGGTACGTACTGATACTAAAGAGTATACCGGAGGTTCTTCAATCAACTTTTCCTGGGGATTTGTAACCGAGTTCAACTTTACAGAGAATCATTGTGTAGCAACAGGAATCAACTTTCAATTTATTAATGGTAAAATTACTTACCCTGATGTACGAAATATAAACGGTACTGACCAGAACGTGCCAGTGGTTAGGAAATTACGTGTAAAGTACCTGCAGATTCCTTTTACACTTAAAATGAGAACCGAAGAACAGAACAATATGAGGTTTTTCGGGCAATTTGGCCTGGGTACAGGTTTCAGATTAAGTGCTAAAGGCATAGATGAATATTCATTTAGCGGCGGAACAATCTCCGAATCGGATAATATCGATGGCGATGTGTCATTCTTCCGCGAATCGCTTATTGTTGGTCTTGGTATGGAATACCGGATAAGCAGTGGGAATATGATGTCCTTCGGACTTACATTCGATAATGGCTTTACCAATATTCTATCCTGGAAGAACAAGGTTGGTTCTGACAAACCAAAAGGAACGTCCAGCCTTATCGAAATGAGTGTTGGAATAATGTTCTGAAATAAATAATCATAAATTTTTCGCTGACTTCTTCACTGTGAAAATAGCATTAGCCCAGCTCAATTATGTTATTGGAGATTTTGAACACAATGTAAGTAAGATCATATCTCAAATTAACCTTGCAAAATTGCAGGGCGCTGACCTTGTGATATTTGCAGAGCTGTCGGTATCAGGATATCCTCCCCGCGACTTTTTAGAATTTGATGATTTCATTGAGAGATCCTACCAGTCAATTGATAAAATAGCTGCGGAATGTAAAGGCATAGGCGCAATTGTGGGAGCGCCATTTCGCAATCCCAGTGCGAAAGGGAAAAATCTGTTCAATTCTGCATGGTTACTGGCTGATGGCAAGGTGCAGGCTGTTACCCATAAATCACTGCTGCCGAATTACGATGTTTTCGACGAATACCGGTATTTTGAACCCAACCGCTCAGTTGTTCCTGTTACTTACCGAGGGCTCAGCATAGCGCTTACTATTTGTGAAGATATCTGGGATGTCGGCGACGATCCGTTATATATTGCCGCACCAATGGATGAGCTTTCCAGACAACATCCTGATTTGATGATCAACATAGCTGCTTCACCCTTCAATTACTTGCAACCGCAATTACGCGATGAGGTGATGCGCTCAAATGCACTTCGTTATGGAGTGCCGCTTATATATGTGAATCAGGTTGGAGGCCAAACAGAACTCATATTCGACGGTGGCTCCATGGCTGTTGATAGCAATGGTATCATAAGATGCACGATGGCCCGTTTTGCTGAAGAATCCAAGATTATAGAGCTTATTAAAAAAGTTGAAAAATGGACAATTGCGGAAAGTTTGAATCCGGAGAGCAGAAATTATGAAGATAAAATTTCACTTATCCACGATGCACTGGTACTTGGCATTGGTGATTATTTCCGGAAAATGGGATTTCAAAAAGCCATTCTTGGATTATCAGGAGGAATTGATTCCGCAGTAACCCTGGCAATTGCTGCAAAAGCACTTGGACCTGAAAACCTGAAAGCTGTTATGCTTCCTTCTGCGTTTTCATCCGTACATTCAATAGACGATGCCGAAATGCTTGCACGAAACCTGGGGGTTAAGTGCGACAAAATAGCTATTACCAATGCTTACGAGCAATTCACAACCTCGTTGCATCCGTTTTTCGGCGATTTGCCCTTTAGTGTAGCCGAGGAAAATATCCAGGCAAGGGTAAGAGCTGTTTTCCTTATGGCTTTGGCCAATAAATTTGGATATATCCTGCTGAATACTTCCAATAAAAGCGAAGCTGCTGTGGGATATGGAACGTTATACGGCGATATGTGCGGAGGTCTTTCTGTGCTTGGAGATGTTTACAAAACAGATATTTTTGCTTTGGCTCACTATATTAACCGTGAAAAGGAACTTATTCCCGCAAATACGATCACAAAACCACCATCAGCCGAACTCCGGCCAAATCAAAAAGACAGTGATTCATTGCCAGATTATAAAGTGCTTGATCGTATTTTGTTTCAATATATAGAAATGCGAAAAGGCCCAAATGAGCTTATTGGGATGGGTTTCGAAAAGGAGACTGTTGCCCGGATAATGCGGTTGGTAAATACAAATGAATGGAAACGATATCAGTCGCCACCTACACTCCGCGTTTCGCCTAAGGCATTTGGCATGGGGCGCCGGATGCCGATTGTAGGCAAATACCTTTCATAAAAAAAGCTGCGGCTAATGGGCGCAGCTTTTATCAGATCAGTAAATGAATTACTGATTCACGGCTTCAACGGCAGTAATTTCCGGAAGCGCTTTGCGAACGGCTTCTTCAATACCATTTTTCAATGTCATCCTGCTAAATGGGCAGGACCCGCAGGAACCCTGCATTTCGACATTTACTATGTTATCTTCAGTAAGTCCTACAAAATGCACGTCTCCACCGTCAGCTTGCAGATAAGGCCTGATTTGGTCCAGAACATTGCGAACTTTATTTTCAAGTTCGAGATTTTGTATTGTTGACATGAGTTTGATTGTTAGGGTTTGGTAGTTAAAACTTTATATATATTAATTTCAATAGTATAGATTATGTGATACATGATTAGTGATTAACTTTTCATTTCCACCATTTTTGTTGGTGCTATAGTCGAATTGCGAATGGCAATTTGCTGAGCAATGTTTTCGGCAAGTTCACGGAATGCCAGGCCAACTATAGATGTATTGTCAAGAGCTACAGGTATTCCGTTATCGCCCGATTCGCAGATGCTCTGTACAAGAGGAATCTGCCCAAGGAAAGGTATATCAGCTTCCTCTGCAAGCCTACGCCCACCTTCCTTCCCAAAGATAAAATATTTATTATCAGGTAATTCCGCTGGTGTGAAATACGACATGTTTTCAATAAGGCCTATAATAGGAACATTGATGCTCTCCTGAGCAAACATACTTACTGCTTTTCGTGCATCAGCCAGGGCAACTTCCTGGGGTGTGCTCACAATGGCCACTCCTGTTACAGGAACTTGCTGCACCAGGGTAAGATGAATATCGCCAGTTCCGGGAGGCAAATCGATAACCAGGTAATCAAGTTCACCCCAATCAGTGCCGGTAAGCATCTGCGTGAGGTAGTTCGATGCCATAGGGCCGCGCCAAACGAGTGCTTTGGAAGGATCGACAAAGAAACCTATTGAGATAAGTTTAATTCCATGCTTTTCAATAGGAATAATTTTTGTAATACCTTCGTGCTCATTCACTTCAGGTTTTGCCTGCATCAGATCGAACATAAGCGGAACCGATGGCCCGTAAATATCTGCATCCAACAATCCAACGCGGGCACCAAGTTTACTCAATGCAATAGCCAGGTTGGCCGAAACTGTCGATTTGCCCACGCCTCCCTTTCCGGAAGCGACTGCAATGATGTTTTTAACACCTTTCATCATATCGTCAGTGGTCTTGCGACGTGTTGTAACACGTGAAGTAATTTCTATATCCACTTCAGCATTGGCATCAACGTATTGATAAATGGCATTAAGGCAATCCTGCTTGATTTTCTCTTTCAAAGGACAAGCCGGCGTGGTAAGGACCACGCGGAAACTTATCTTTTTCCCGTTAACCTTGATGCCTTCAATCATATTAAGTGTTACCAGATCTTTATGGAGATCCGGATCGTCAACATGTTTTAAAGCATTTAAAATCTGATCGTTAGTGTAAGGCATTGATAAATTTGTTATTTTAATTTAGAATGGGTAAAGATAGATATTTTCAATTCATTCCAAACTTTATAATTTTTTTTGATAATTATTTAAATACTTGTTGAAGTACTTTCCAAATATTTGATTGTATGATTCTTACCAATTATAAGGCCTTAACATCACAAATATTCTTCCTGTTGCCTATAGCAATCATAGCCATTGCAATGGGATGCTAATATAGGATGCTGCGACTGATTGTGAATAAAAGATAGTTTGCGCAGCAACGAGGAAGGCGTCTGCGATTATAATTTATGATGAACAGCCAAATTACAAGACAAGTTCTTTTGCCGGATCCCAAAATAATTGTGCGAAGTTTACCACTTTATCGTCCGATACCTTTATTCCTTCACTTTCCAGTAATTGCTGCATCACATTGCCTCCTTCAA
>DASVHX010000061.1:0-2761 GCA_036382355.1 Bacteroidales bacterium | reverse complement strand
ACCGCAGAACAACTATAAATATTACCAACTGTCGTGTCAACATGAGTAAATAAGAATGCTGAAGATATTCTGTTATGTTTTGGATTTGTCCTTGAAAATTCAAATGTTTTTCCATCTTCTGCTTGTAGTTTAATCCAATTTACTTGTTCTAATTCAATTGCACCTTCCAGTTGGTCAAACCGTTCTTGGTTTGCGTCTTTTTTTGCAAAGGATTCAACCGTGTCAAAATACATTTCACCTGTCTTTAGAAATGGTTCCATGTATTTGAGTTTACCAACCTTTATTATTGTCAATACCTTCTTTTCCATTTTTTAATATGAGGCATAACTTGTTTATATGTATGACAAGCGTCATACAATATCTAATCAAATGTATGAAATAAATTTGCATATCATCAAACGGACAATTTATTCTTTGCAGGCTTTTCTGCTAATTCGATTGCAGATGTTAAGCCTGAGCAGAATTTTGGTTGTTTTGGTAAAGAAAGAAGAAGGCATCCTTAAATCTTCTAGCACCCAAACCAAAAAAAATAAATCATCTCATTCCAAAAACTTATATTTGCACTATACCCAAATCCATACCGGCATAATGTTATTCAGAGATATCCCCGGCCAGCAAGCCGTTAAAGAACGCCTTATCCGCACGGTAAGCGAAAACCGCGTGAGCCATGCACAGTTATTTCTCGGCCCGGAAGGCTCGGGCAACCTGGCTCTGGCCATCGCTTATGCGCAGTACATCAATTGCCAGGACCGAAGCCAAAGCGATTCCTGTGGCGTGTGCCCGTCCTGCATCAAGTACAATAAACTTGCGCATCCCGACCTGCATTTTATTTACCCGATAGCTAAAACCAAAGAAGTAGACGATAAACCGGTGAGCCGGCTATTCGTGGCTCATTGGCGCAAACTGCTCATCGAAAAAGCAGGTTTCATCTCGCTTTTCGACTGGTACGAAGAGATAGGTATCGAAAATAAACAAGGCATCATCAATGCGGAAGATGCCAGCGAAGTGGTGCGCACGCTGAGCTACAAATCGTTTGAGTCGGAATACAAAGTCATGATCATCTGGATGGTGGAAAAACTATTTCATGCCGCCGCACCCAAATTGCTGAAGATTATTGAGGAGCCGCCGGAAAAAACGCTGTTTATCCTGGTATCTGAAAATGCCGACCAGGTGATAAATACCATTTTATCGCGCACACAACTGGTGAAAATCCCACGCATCAGCGATGAGGACATTGTAGAAGCTTTACTCAGCCGCTATGAAATGAGCAGGGAAATGGCCCGAAAAGTGGCCTTGCTGGCTAATGGCAACCTTGTGGAAGCAGCCTTGCTGGTGCGTCGCACAGGTTCAGAAAACTACAATTTTGAGCAATTCCGCAACTGGATGCTCATGTGCTGGAGCAACGATGTTCCCAAAATGCTTGCCTTTGGCAGCGGTTTGTCGTCGCTGGGCCGCGAAAAACTAAAGGATTTCTTTGCCTATGGCTTGCGAATCGTGCGATCGTGCCTTATTTACCGGCACAGCGAAAATGTCAGTCTTAAATTTGAAGGCAAGGAATTGGAATTTGTTCAGAAATTCTCCGCATTTATCCATAGCAACAATGCCGCTTTTATTGCAGAAGAATTCGAGAAAGCCCTTTTCCACATCGAGCGTAATGCCAACATTTCCATCCTGTTTGCTGATTTATCCATCACTATGGCTAAGCTCCTTAAAATGCCGGCAGTGGAGAAACCTGTCAGCAAAATAATGTAACTTTGCGCAATTGGTCGCCTGCATGCCAGAGCGCATCGCAAATGGCGCAGATGCAGCGTGTTAAAGCACATACGCACGCGCTAAACTAAACTTAAATGGAAGAGAACGAACAACTAGATCCGGAGAAGAACCAGTTCCTTACACGCGGTTGCTGCCACGGACCGCTGATATATCAAAGCAACGAAGGTATTTTAAATCATGGTTGCAGCAAACTCGATGTTTACGACTGGCTGAAGGATATTCCGAAACCCGACCATTATCAGCCATTCGATTGTATCGAAGTCAGGTTTAAAAACAACCGGAAGGATTTTTTCCGGCTACCTGCCGAAAACATCTGCCATGTGGGCGATATTGTTGCGGTGGAAGCTTCGCCGGGGCATGATATTGGAATTGTTACCTTGACCGGCGAACTGGTGAGGCTACAGATGCGCAAACGTGGCATCGATGCGCAAAAAGATGAAATAAAAAAGGTGTATCGCAAGGCCCGCCTCACGGATGTGGAGAAATGGCTTGTAGCCGTAGCACACGAAGATCCGGCAATGTTCAAAGCGAGGGCCATCTCTGCCCGGCTAAACCTGAACATGAAAATTAATGATGTGGAATATCAGGGCGACGATACGAAAGCTATCTTCTTCTATACAGCCGATAACCGCGTCGATTTCAGGGAGTTGATAAAGGTATTGGCAGAGCAGTTTAAGGTGCGTATCGAGATGCGGCAGATTGGTGCACGCCAGGAAGCCGGCCGCCTGGGCGGGATTGGCTCGTGTGGCCGCGAATTATGTTGCTCCACCTGGCTCAATAGCTTTCATTCGGTCACCACAAATTCGGCAAGGGTTCAGCAACTTTCGCCAAATCCCCAGAAACTGGCAGGCCAGTGTGGTAAGCTGAAATGCTGCCTCAACTATGAATATGATGCTTATGTCGATGCCCTGAAGAGTGTTCCTGAACCTGTTGTGCTGAAAACTAAAAAGGGGGATGCCCTGTATCAGAAGACAGATGTATTCGCAGG
>DASVHX010000060.1:0-4161 GCA_036382355.1 Bacteroidales bacterium | reverse complement strand
GGTTTGGCACCTCGATGTCGGCTCGTCACATCCTGGGGCTGGAGAAGGTCCCAAGGGTTCGGCTGTTCGCCGATTAAAGTGGCACGTGAGCTGGGTTCAGAACGTCGCGAGACAGTTCGGTCCCTATCTGTTGTGGGCGTTAGAAGTTTGAGGGCACCTGACTCTAGTACGAGAGGACCGAGTCGGACATACCTCTAGTGTACCTGTTGTTGCGCCAGCTGCATCGCAGGGTAGCCACGTATGGTTGAGATAAGCGCTGAAAGCATCTAAGTGCGAAACTCAGCTCAAGATGAGACTTCTTTTAAGGGTCGTTGAAGACTACAACGTTGATAGGTTGCAGGTGTAAAGGCAGTAATGTCAAAGCCGAGCAATACTAATTACCCGTAAACTTTCTATTCAAATCCATCTTTTCTTCATAACTAAAGTATGTAATCTATCCTTCAATATGTCAATCCTTATTGTTTGATTATTGTTCTCTACGTTATTGAACGCCTTTTGGTGACTATAGCGGCGGGGCCCACCTCTTCCCATTCCGAACAGAGTAGTTAAGCCCGCCTGCGCAGATGGTACTGCATTTATTGTGGGAGAGTATGTCGTCGCCGATCTTTTATTAAACCTGCCCCTCTAAAGGCAGGTTTTTTTGTTATAGGAAGAAATGCCACCTAGGCTCCAAGGCATCAAGCCCCACCAAAATCGATTAATCAGCCCTGCGAATTGTAAAATTCTTACATCCACAAATCTTCAAATTCTCAAATTCTCAAATCATACACCGCTCCCACTCTTTTTTTACATCATCAGTCCATGACAGAGCTTAAATCTGTATTTTTGCTCCATACAGCTATATCAACCTTTCCGGACGATTCCTGCTGACATATATTCATAGTAATCCCAATATGAAGTTTCTGCTTAAATTTCTTCTGCTTACCGTCCTTACACTAACTAGCATAGTTGTTATTGCACAAGAACCGGAAACACCATCGGGAGACAACCAACAAAGCAAAGAGGAAACTACATCGGCAGAAAACCAACAGCGCAGTCCTGACACCGCAACTGTTTTTAGTTTCAACCCGATTAATGATTTCACAGGATTCCACAAGTATTCCCGTTTCTCCGCCAGTCTCAGTAATGTTCAGGATTACGACCCTGCACGAAAGAATGGTATGGATTACGCTAACCTCGGCAACCTGGGACTGGCCAGCCAATCCATTATATACGGCGAAAAAACCGGGGTTGGTTTCAATTATGGTGGTGACGCCTTCAACCTGTACAGACTTTCACCGGAAAACACACCATTCTTCAGTTCCAAAAAGCCATTCACACACTTATATTACGTGATGGGAAAAGGGAAGGAACAATTCTTCGATGTGAAGCATAGCCAGCAGATTAATAAACAACTTACGATAGGTGCTAATTTTCGCTGGTTCAGGTCCCCGGGCCTTTACCTCCGGCAAGGTTCCAACCATAGCAATATGGCTGTCTACTCATTCTACCATACCCCCAACAATCGGTATTTAGTGCTCGCATCTTATTTTTATAATAATCTGAAAGCAATTGAGAATGGTGGCATACTTCACGACAGTGTATTCACACAAAATATAGAATTCAACCGGCAGCTCCTGGAAGTAAACCTTAGCGATGCCAGCAACCGTCTTAAAAATAATGAAGTGTTGTTCTCCCAGACATTTTTCCTTCGAAAACCTCACCCCGCGCAAGTCAAAAAAAATGATACGACGCAGCAAATTTCTCCCAAAAGACCACTTCTTTTCTATTTCCAACCCGGCTGTATTACCCATACATTTTCATGGAAAAGCGAGGGCATGGCTTATTCGGATTCAAAACCAGCCGCATACTATCCTGTAATCTATTATAACGGTGTCGGAACATACGATTCAGTATTCAATACAAGCATGGAAAACCGCCTGATGTGGTCGAATGCCCGCCCCGACAGTGCATCGAGGCACGATCCACTCATTATCCAGGGCGGTGTATGGCAACGTATGGCTTATGTATGGCAGGATTCCGCCAGCAATAATTTTAATCAGGCTGGAACTGAAGCCAAAGCTATCATCAACATTATTCCACGGGTAGAACTCAAAGGATGGATACGTTATATAACAAGTGGCTATCACCGCCACGATTTTACTACCAGACTTCAGGGTAATCTCCTTTTCAGTAAGGGAGTACACCCTGGTATATTATCCTTTACTTACCGCACTTCCCAACTGGAACCAGACTATTTCTTCGAACATTATGCAGGAAATCGTTTCCGGTGGGAGCGTTCCTATGCGAAACAACTCTTCAATTCAATAACGGTGAGCGCCGTATATCGCGGATTTGATGCCGGAATCAGCATGTACACCGGTACCAACGTAGTTTATATGGATCAGAATGCATTCCCCAAGCAGGCAACAGGCACTTATACTGTTTCTCAGGTTTGGTTGCTGAAAGATCTCCAGATAGGACATTTGAGCTTCGATAATAAGTTCTTTTACCAACATGTGGCTGGGTCTGATATAATCCGGGTGCCTGAACTAACCGCCAACTCAACTGTTTCCTTCAATTTAACGCTGTTCAAAAACGCGCTTCAAACAGAGTTTGGGATAAGTTTGTTCTATCATACGAAATGGAAAGGTGATGCCTGGATGTCGGCGACGCGTACCTTTTACCTCCAGGATACAATTACGACCGGTGGATATGTATACGCTGATGCTTTTCTGAATTTTAAGATCAAACGTGCCAGGCTGTTTCTGAAATACCAACACGTTAACAGTGGCTGGATGGATTATAACTACTTTATGGCTCCTCACTATCCTCAACCCGATAGGGGCCTTAAATTTGGCGTTTCCTGGCTCTTTTATGATTAGAAAATGAAGCCGGCAGACTAAAAGTAGCCTGATATTCCTGTACTCAATGTTTCAAACAGACAGATTGATTTAGCATGATTTACCCGGCGCCCGGCATTCAGCATTACTTCCTGAATCCCCTTTGCCGCATGGCTTCAAATACCAATACAGCCGCTGATATAGATACATTCAGCGAATCGATGCGACCGAGCATAGGGATTTTAATGTGGTGATCTGCACCATTTAGCCAAATCCTGCTGAGACCAGTGGCTTCAGTTCCCATGATGAGTGCTGTTGGTCCCGAAAGATTGGTTTCATAGTAATAATCGCTTGCAGTGAGAGTCGCCGCATAGGTAGGAATATTCTTTCCCTGAAGCCATGCAATGGCTTCTGAACTGCTACAGGCAACCACCTGATTGGTAAAGATACAGCCAATACTGGAACGGATGGCATTTGGATTATAGAGGTCGGACAATGGATCGCAAACAATAACAGCATCAACATGGGCAGCATCGGCAGTGCGTAGCACGGCACCAAGATTGCCGGGCTTTTCGACGGCTTCGAGCACGATAACCAGCGGACAATCGCTTAACTTCACATCCTGAAGTCTCAAAAAACGGGGTTCTGCCACTGCAATAAGCCCATCAGATGCTTCGCGGTAAGCAAGTTTTTCAAATACTTCGAGGCTGATCTCAAAGATATTCTGTTGCTCTATATGTTGTTGCAGGGCAGCCAGGTGGTTCCCGGTATCCAGCGAACGGCAGGAATAAAGTTCTCTTACCGGGAATCCTGCATCTATTGCCAGGCTTATTTCACGATAGCCTTCAATAATAATCCGGTTCAATAAACGGCGCTCACGTGATCGCTGCAACGCAACAAGGTTTTTAATCCGGAGATTCTGGGGGGATGTTATCTTTTCGAACATGCGTTACTTTTACTTGCTTTTTTCTGACTTTTTCTGTTTAGCAAAATTATCCTTTTCACCCCATATTTGTTTATCTATGGATAACTATGCAGTAAAAATAATTAACTTGATCTAAATCGTTTTTTATATTGCCATTCTAATCTCCTTGATCTTTGATAAAATTTAAAAATATTATATATGCCACGAAATCTCCAATACTCCGAATTTCACCAAATAGAGGTCTAATGATTATCATCACAAAGTGGTATCAAAGGAAATTAAATAACCTTTAAAATTATTCCAATCATTTAATAGTTAACGAAATCTGCTTAAATAAAGGCACCTAACGCATAGGCAATATCAGATCAGATAAATATTTTTGTGGGTTTTAATACTTAAAAGCTTTGGTGGCAA
>DASVHX010000059.1:0-1561 GCA_036382355.1 Bacteroidales bacterium | reverse complement strand
AAATCAGGCATCCCAGGATTGCGTAAATTGATCTCATCTGCAAGATTCAGGAACTTGAGTTTATGCTGCACAGCAACTGAACGATAGATAAAAATATAATCGATTGTATTTGTTTCGAGCAGGCTAAGCAGATCAACTTCTTTGGGTCGCATAAAGCGAACGTCTTTTTTAAGGAATGCATCCGAGAGCCCAGGTTTTCCATAATATTTTTCTGCAAGTTTTAGCATTAGAACTGTACGGTAACCACAAGGATCAGCATTTGGATCGGACCGTCCGAAACTTACATCCTCGCGCATGAGTATCTCGTACCAGTTATCGTTGTTTATTTCGCTCGCATAGCGCGATTTATCTGAGAATACGATCGACATTTCGTTGCTTACAAATTTAATGTTCCACGAAGCATAGTTGGGAATGAGCATCTTATCAATTATGGTATAATCGGAAGAAGCCATGATGTCGCATTCGCGATGAAGATCAGTTATTTTGCGCGCGCACGCAACGCTACCGCCGGCTTCGGCAAGAATATTCACCCGGGGATACATCCGCTGAAAAGTATCGGTTAATTGTTTTATTGGGACAGAGAGACTGCCAGCATTAAAAATGATTAAGTCGCCAGAAAGTTCTCCATCTTTTACTGAAGATTTATCGGCAATGCAAATACATGATGGTAAGATAATTAATCCTGCTATCAGTATAACGAAGCAATACGCTGTACGCCGAAAGTTTAGCATTAATGAAGTTGAATCAATAGTTTGGAAAATTCTTGTTGCATCAATGTGTCCATGCGTGCATGAAACTGGTCGAATGCCTTTACCAATTTAATTCCATCCGCAGTAAGAACACTGTGGCCACCATCCTGTCCACCACGGCTTTTTTCGAGCAGGGCAAACCCGAGAATTTTTTCCACTTTCTTCAGATCATTCCAGGTACGGCGGTAAGTAATACCAAGGGTTTCACAGGCAGCAGACAGGGAACCTGCCTGATCAATGGCTTTTAAAGTTTTCCATTTCCCATCGCCAAGCACACCTTCGCCGGTTTCGGTAGCCAGCCATATCTTATATTCCGGATGAATGTTCGCGTATTTCATAAAAGATTGGGTATAATAATGATTAAGAAGATATGAAGAATATTTCATATCATACACAAAAATAATACACTTTTGCTTTGAGGCAACTGCGTATTGGAAAATTTATTGCAGGTTATTGATATAGACAGAGATAGGAGGCTTCGGAGACGACTTTAACCTTAAACTTTGCGTCTTTTTCAACAACGAATGTTTCGAATGTTTTATACAACTGCCAGATGACCGATTCCGGAAACATGATGAATAATCTCCCCGATGTTACAGTCATGTATTCGGTAGCAGATGTGCCGAATTCGTATTCGCCAGGGGCCATAACGCCCACAGTTGCAGGCCCTTCAGGAGTATTAAAAGCTATAGATTTTACCAGTCCGTCGAAGTATTCGTTGGTCTTGAACATAAGCAATTGGTTTTGCGGACAAAGCTAAAAAAAAGAATGGATTACCGGCAAATAGAAATGATGGGATTTTGACAATTTGA
>DASVHX010000058.1:0-9180 GCA_036382355.1 Bacteroidales bacterium | reverse complement strand
AACCGGTGTGCTGATATAATCTACATCATAAAAAGTAGTGCGGAAGTCAGCGCCGGTACCATTATCATCTGTTACCGGGTAAATAATGCCATTAGCAAAATTACCGGTTGGGCTGGTGAACGTAATATTTGGAACCTGGATGAGTTCGGCTTCATAGTTTTCCCAATTAGCATATAACTGACTTAGCGTAACAACTTCCGGAGTAATAGTGTTACCATTCGAAGCGGCTGTTCCCGGATCTGATTCTGGAGTAAACTGTGTCATTCCATTAAATTCAGCGATAGTTCCGGTAATGTTAGTCAATGCATCACCAATAGTATAAGTCGTTGTAATCATTCCGGCATTATCATCAATCAAAATAGCAGCTGTAGCATCCTGAATATATTTCTGATTGCGGAATGCTTGCTGGAATGTGAGAATGCCTTGTCCAGTGTACGTATAAACTGTTCCAGGTGTACCGGTACGAAGTTCTGCCAGGGTTGATATCTGCATTGGATGAGCTACAATACTGAATATACCACTACTTCCGGTAGCAGTTTGAGGGATATCTGTAATGCGGATTTTACTGTCAGCGCTTAATACCTGGTCAGATGGTATGTCCCATGTCCAAGTACCTGTGTTTGCAGCAATGCTGGCATTTAAAGTAGTCCAGGTTGGTGTTCCGGCTGAAGCATTATCGGTATATTCAATCATCACATCAGCACTTGTATTGCTTGCTGTCCATATAATATTATGGCTTGTTCCTTGACGCCATTGATTACCTGAAACTGGAGAAGTGACTGAAATGTTGGCAGAAGTGGAATTGGATACAGTCATGGACAAACTATCAATACTATATATTCCATCACTTCCCAGATCGTTTACATCCGACCAGCGAATCCATAAATCTGTTCCGACTTGCCAACTCAAACCGATCAAAGTTGCAGTAAGTGCTGTCTGGTTTTCAGGAAGATTTCCATCTAAGGCAGCGGCTACAGCAGAGCTTGTAATTTTTTCAACAAGATCAAAATTTGTAACCGGTGTCCATGTACCAGTAAGGAGATCAGTAGCATCAGTACTATATTCAAAGGCGCAAGTTTCAGTAACAGTATTGGAGGAACCGGAACGCCATTGTTCCATAACGCCGGTAAGGCTCACCTGCGAAATGCCGGCTCCGGTATTGTTTATAAAATAAGCACCAATTCGAGGAATAGTTGAAGCAGAACCCAACATTCCGAGTGCACGCTCATCCGATAATGCAGTTCCGACATTATAGACAGCTCCCGAATTTGCTGATCCATCTGTTACAACCAATGGAAGAGGGCCAATTACTCCTGTTCCCGTGTATCTTACACCTGTCCATCCGGTGAGATATGTGGTACCGGTTGCCCCCAGGATATCAAAATTTTCATTATAAGTCAATTGCCCCGCTGTGAAAGTGAAGGCTTGTGCCAAAACGGATGGCCCACAGATAATAAGGAAGATGGAGATTAAAAGTAAATTTTTTTTCATGTTTTTAGATTTATTTGATGTTTCAGGATTAGATTAATAATTTAATTTACAAATATTGCTATTTATTTCCAACCTTTCGACTTTAAGATGTTATATTTTTGTTAACAATTGTTCAAAAAAAAGAAGCGATCCTTTTTTGAGGACCGCTTCTGCAAATTATGATTGAATGTGAGTTTTATTTTACTTCTTCAAAATCGACATCAGTCACTTCCTGATCAGGATTCTTAGCCTGCGGCTCTTCCTGCCCTGCCTGAGAATGCTCACCAGGTTGTTCTGTATTTTGGGTAGCTTTATACATTTCTTCGCTAGCCACCTGCCATGCAGCATTAAGAGCGGCCATAGCAGTATCAATACCTGGAATATTGCGATTTTTATGCGCCTCTTTTAAATCATTGAGTGCGCTTTCGATCGGCTGCTTTTTGTCGGCCGGAATTTTATCACCATATTCCTTGATCTGTTTTTCAGTCGAGAAAATCAAACCATCAGCGGTATTCATCTTATCTACCTCTTCTTTCATGCGGCGATCGGACTCTGCATTTATTTCTGCTTCATCTTTCATTCGTTTGATTTCTGCATCTGTAAGCCCCGAGGAAGCTTCAATCCTGATCTGCTGAGATTTTCCAGTGCCTTTATCTTTGGCTGACACATTAAGAATTCCATTGGCATCAATGTCGAAGGTAACTTCTACCTGAGGAACTCCACGAGGTGCTGGTGGAATACCATCAAGGTGGAATCGTCCGATACTCTTGTTGCCTGCAGCCATGGGCCTCTCACCTTGCAATACATGTATTTCTACGGAAGGTTGACTATCAGATGCCGTAGAAAATGTTTCCGATTTCTTTGTAGGAATAGTTGTATTGGCTTCAATAAGTTTGGTCATCACTCCGCCAAGAGTTTCAATGCCAAGCGAAAGAGGTGTAATATCGAGAAGCAATACATCTTTTACTTCTCCGGTAAGCACACCACCCTGAATAGCCGCGCCAATGGCCACAACCTCGTCAGGATTTACGCCTTTGGAAGGTGTTCTGCCAAAGAATTCTTCAACTACTTTTTGTATGATTGGCACCCGGGTCGAACCACCCACAAGGATCACCTCGTTAATTCCACTTGCAGTGACGCCGGCATCTTTAAGTGCCAGACGGCAAGGCTCGATGGTGGCTTTTACCAGGTCATCAATAAGTTGTTCGAATTTGGCACGGGAAAGTGTACGCACCAAATGCTTTGGAATTCCATCAACAGGCATAATATAAGGCAGGTTGATCTCGGTAGATGCTGAACTCGAAAGTTCAATCTTAGCTTTTTCAGCTGCTTCTTTAAGCCGCTGCAACGCCATTGGATCCCTGCGCAGATCAATATTTTCGTCTTTCAGAAATTCTTCGGCCAACCAGTCGATAATTCGCTGATCAAAGTCGTCGCCACCAAGGTGAGTATCACCATTGGTCGATTTCACTTCGAATACGCCTTCTCCCAATTCAAGGATAGAAATATCGAATGTTCCACCACCAAGGTCAAACACGGCCACTTTAATATCCTGGTGTTTCTTGTCCAGCCCATATGCAAGAGCTGCGGCAGTGGGTTCGTTTATGATACGCTTAACATTAAGGCCTGCAATCTCTCCGGCCTCTTTTGTAGCCTGGCGTTGCGAATCGCTGAAATAAGCTGGCACGGTAATTACTGCATCGGTTACAGTTGTGCCCAGATAATCTTCAGCAGTTTTCTTCATTTTCTGCAAAATCATAGCTGATATCTCCTGTGGCGAAAACATGCGGTCATCAATTTTAACACGCGGCGAGCTATTTTCACCTCTTACTACAGTAAATGTTACCCTTTTTATTTCCTTGGTCATGCGCTCGAATGGTTCGCCCATAAATCGCTTGATTGAAGAAATAGTCTTTGTAGGGTTGGTTATAGCCTGACGTTTAGCAGGATCTCCAACTTTCCGTTCGCCGTTTTCTGTAAATGCAACGATAGATGGAGTTGTACGTCGGCCTTCGCTATTTGGTATTACTACCGGTTCGCTGCCTTCCATCACGGCAACACACGAGTTGGTTGTTCCGAGGTCGATACCTATTATTTTTCCCATTGTATAAATTGTTATTGTTGTGATTTAAACGTGCTTATTCAATTGTATAAGTCGCTAGTCAATCTCTGTGCCAACAGAAAATATTGTGACAAAAAGGCAGTAGAAAGTATCAACAAGACAGGAACCATAGACAGGATGTACGACAACAGATCAGTTGTCAGGATTTTTGACAAACTTAATTTTCATGGCCTTCGGAGCTGTTTCGATCACAAAGCTGAGTTTCTTGATGCACATTTAGAATAACGGGATGATGATATTTTATTATGGATTTTCAGGCTATTTATACCATCCTGATTCGGCAGTTCAGTATATTTATTGATCAAATGTGAGGATAATAGTATAAACCCTGTTCTTTATTTTTAATAGATGTTGTAACAAAACAGATATCGGGACTGCTGCCATTATTTATTTAACATGGGACCTTTTGAGCATATTGGCATATGTATAAGTTTTCTGAAACAGCTTAAACAACCTAAATTCTTTTTGATCCACCCTATGTTTATTCGTAGCTTTGCACATTGAACAGGTTATCACTAAAAACCAAATTGCAATGGCAAAATCAGGTGTAATATCAAAAGTTACCACGCATGTACTTCAGGAAATGAAGCTTAAAGGCGAAAAAATTGCCATGCTTACGGCATATGATTATTCTTATGCACGCTTGCTTGATAGCGCCCAGATTGACGTTATCCTGGTAGGCGATTCCGCTTCCAATGTTATGGCTGGCCACACTAGTACGCTGCCAATTACACTAAATGAAATGATTTATCATGCTTCATCTGTTGTAAGAGGTGTTTCGCGTGCGCTGGTTGTAGTAGATATGCCTTTTGGCACTTATCAAGGTAACTGGAAAGAAGCGCTCCATTCTGCTATCCGTATCATGAAGGAATCGGGAGCTGATGCCGTAAAACTGGAAGGAGGACGCGAGGTTCTAGAATCTGTAGACCGCATTCTGTCGGCCGGGATACCAATAATGGGACATCTGGGACTAACACCTCAATCCATTCACAAATTTGGAACATATGTAGTTCGCGCTACCGAAGAAAATGAAGCCCGTAAATTAGTAGAAGATGCCCATCTGCTCGAAAACGCCGGATGTTTTAGCATAGTTCTCGAAAAAATTCCTTCTAAACTGGCCGCCCAGGTATCCAGTGGTATTAAAATCCCGATTATTGGTATTGGGGCAGGAAATCATGTGGATGGGCAGGTTTTGGTGCTACACGATATGCTTGGAATTACCCAGGAATTTTCGCCACGATTTCTGCGTCGGTATCACAATTTGAGCGAAGAAATTATCGGATCGGTGAAAGCTTATATCACTGATGTAAAATCACTCGACTTCCCGAACGAAAGGGAACAATATTAAGCCATTGATGCAAAGTCAATACTATCCTGTATACTATTGGAATATCCTGAAAATGAAAAAAAGATAAAAAAACTGGAAGTCCTGTACGAGGACAACCACATTATTGCTGTGAATAAACGCCCTTCGGATATTGTACAAGGCGACAAAACCGGCGATAAAACCCTTAGCGACCAGGTAAAAGTTTACATTAAACATAAGTACGACAAACCGGGAGAGGTATTCCTGGGTGTGGTACATCGACTGGACCGCCCGGTAAGCGGGGCTATACTCTTTGCCCGCACCAGCAAGGCGCTCACCAGGCTTAACCAGATGCTAAAAGATCATCTTATTAGCAAAACTTATTGGGCAGTTGTAAAAAATGTCCCAGATCAAAGTGAAGGGCATCTTGTAAATTATCTTACGCGAAATGAAACGAAGAACAAAACCTACGTCTCACAATTCGCTATAAACGGTTCACAAAAGGCCGAATTGACCTATAAATTAATTGGCAGCAGTGACAATTATTATTTACTCGAAATTGAACTACTAACAGGCCGGCATCATCAGATAAGAGCGCAACTTGCAGCCATTGGGCTACCCATAAAAGGCGATCTTAAATATGGATTTCAGCGGTCAAATGCAGATGGTTCCATACACCTTCATGCCCGGCGGATAACGTTCAACCATCCTGTTCAAAATACTCCTATCGAGATTATTGCCAATCCTCCTGCTGACAGGGTGTGGAATTATTTTGTCGCAAATTTCGGCTGATGGCAATTACCTAAATTCCTTACCTTTTTAATATTCCTTACCTGACATCTCATGGTCATTTCGTCCGTTATTCTTTCAAATTATTTCAAAAAAGGACATATTCTAATTATACTTTGTTAGCACATCATTATATCTATTTATTTAACAGCTTGTTACAAAATTAGGCATATCATTTGTTATTGTGGCAGAATGTTAATTTAACGTTAAAGCAGATACTAAAAAATATTAGGTGTAGCCGACTGGGATGCTGTTGTTGAATCCAATAATCTAAAAATCCAACTTAGTAAAATGATACTGGGTGGCCCCTTAAGCAAAATATTTAAATTATTAAAGTGTGTTACTCGTATTTTGATTGATGAGATGTCAAAAGTAAATAAATAAAAAGCAAGGGCTGATGTTTATCAGTTTGATTTGAAAACTAAAAATGGAAAAGAATAAATAAACCACAACTCTATAGCTCAGGGGTCAGAGCAACAGTTTTTTCGAAGCTGTGGTCATGGGTTCGAGACCCATTAGAGTTTCTAACAACAAAATATATAAGAACTGTTAATTTAATGAAAATAAAACTGGTCATATTCATAACACTGATTTTCGGTATGCAAAACTGTTTCGCCCGCCCAGCGATGAAACTCTTTGCTATCGGAAATAATGTTGTTTGGAGTTCGCCATCAAGTTGGTCAGAGACCCTTAATGGGCCCTCAGCCATGCTAACACCACAAGATAACGACAGTATCATTATCTCTTCAAATATTTTTCTTAATCTGGATTTTACACTCACCGAATCAGGATATATGGTTATTTATTCCAATTGTAACCTAATATCGAATTATAATAAGCTGACCATTGCTACAAATAGCAAGGTAGATTGTTATGGATATCTCAAAATTAGTGAACTGGAAGTAAAGTCACTTGCTCATTTCGAAATTGGATCCAAGGGGAAAGTAAAGGTGCTAAAAAACTTCCTCAATAATTCGAATCTAATCAAGGTAAACGGCATACTCGAAGTAGACGGCGCACTTCAAAATAATTTGCAGCAAGGTGTTTCAGCAATTACAGGTAAAGGAAACATAACCGGTGGCACATTTTCGGGAAATGGCAGCATTCTTGGAATTGCAAATCCCGCGATTATTCCGATGCATTCGAATATATCGGAAAGTACATGGACAGGCATCCACAGTGATGATTGGACCGATTCTCTGAACTGGAGTTACAACCGTTTACCCATGCCTACCCAACATATTTCAATACTGGCATCACCAACGTTCCTGCCTTCAATCCAATCAGCTGTGAGTTGCACCGATCTGCTGGTGAACTCCGACGCACACTTACTCATTACATCCGAAGGCACCCTTACTATCAGCGGCAATCTGGTAGTAGCAGAAGGCGGGGAGTTAAGGCTCCAATCAGGCATATCATCGCATGGATCGCTTATCACTCTTGGAAATACAAGCGGTAACATTGTATCAGAATGCAGTATCATAAAGAATACACCAGTCTATTTATCTCCTTCAGTTTCCGATGCTCAATCATCCGTATTCCTGAATATGTATTTGCGCACCTACAACGAACCTGGCTCGGCTTGGGGCGATTATATTGTTCCAACTAATACTACAATGGAAGTAATGAAAGGCAATGAAGTATTCTCTACTTACACTGATATCCGCGAATTCACAGGCCAACCAAATACAGGCAACCAACAAATCGCAATCAGCGATGCAGGTAACGGATGGAATCTTGTTGGAAACCCTTATCCTTCTGCACTGGATTGGGGCAGCCAATTACAGCCCGCCAACGGATGGTCGAAACAGGATATCTATGGCGCTATCTATTATTGGGACAATTCTGCAAATGGCAATAAAAGTAATTATGCTGTATACTGCCCCGGAGCAAATGGGATAAATATAAATGGTGGTTCCCGCTCGATAATGCCCAACCAGGGATTTTTTGTGAAAGCAAAAAAAACAGGGAAACTAGCCGTTACCAATGATGCCCGGATAAATCCAGACTCAATAATTCAAAATAGTAGTCAAAACAATGAAGGAATAGCTGCACTGCGCATAGTTGTTCGTGGAAATGCAATGTGGGATGAAACTGTGCTCAATTTCACTGACAATGCCAGCAGCGGATTTGACAGCGATTTTGATGCCTTTAAACTTACCGGCAATATTGACGCACCAGTTTTATTCTCCAAACTTGATGATGGCACTCAATTAGCCATAAACACTATGCCCAATTCATCGCTATCCGGAGTTATTCCTGTTGGGTTTTCCGCAACGAAAGAAGGTAGCTATACGCTTGAAATACACGGGATGAATTCTATAGAACCTGGCATTCCCGTTTACCTAGAAGATACCTATAATAATACTTTTCTGAATCTCAGAAACGACTCAGTTTATGCGTTTGATCACCTTAGCAAAAATGATCCGATGCGATTCCTGCTAAATTTTTCTTCTCCAACCGGAATTGTAGAAGCAGTAAGGGATAAGCCTATAATTTACACATCGGGAGGAATTTTGAATATCGAACTGGCAAACCAGAACGCAAATACTTCAATCGCTATATGTGATATGCTGGGGCGGCGGGCAGCAGGAATAAACGAGGCTAAACAAGGAAATAATCAGATATCGCTCAAGGGGGATTCAGGTTATTACATCATTAAAATAACAGATACTAAAACTAATTATACTTCAAAGTTGTGGATAAACTTAACGAACTAATCAGAGCTACCGAAAATACGTACTGCCAATTTAATAATATTGAGGCCCTAAAAATGAAAAAATTGAGAATCTTATTGGCAGAAGATGATACTATGATCCAAAGGTTGACATCATACTACCTTCGGCGCATCGGCCATGTAGTTGATATTGCCGGCAATGGGCGGGAAGCATTAGTTAAATTCCGTTCGCAACATTATGATGTTGTACTAATGGATATTCAGATGCCCGAAATGGATGGCATTGAAGCCGTTAAAGAGATCCGGAAATTTGAAACCGGCCTCAGGGATAAAGTAAAAACCATCATTATTGCCCTTACCACAACTTCAAACAAACAAGAATGTATTGATGCAGGCATGGATGGCTATGCTCAGAAACCATTCAAACTCGAAGACTTTAATAAATTGTTTGGCAATTTCCAATTAATTTGAACTGCGCACAAACATATCATTAAATTCATTCTAATTCCTTTCCGAAATCATTATCTGGTTTAGCTATAGTTGCAGAGGCTTATAATTCCCTATTTTTGCCGATCAGTTTCAAAGTCATTTTTAAATTGAAGCTGAAATAGGAAATGAAGCCAAAAATAAACCTGCTAGTTTTTCTCTTTTCTTTAACTATACATAGCTCTAATGCTCAATATTATGTCGTTGGGCAGGATCCGGCAGCTATCCACTGGAAACAGATAAATACCAATCACTTCCGCTTGATTTATCCGGTATCATTCGAAAAGAAAGCACAATACACTGCCAACCTACTTGAATCAAGCTACCCAA
>DASVHX010000057.1:0-12826 GCA_036382355.1 Bacteroidales bacterium | reverse complement strand
GGTAACATTTGATGGCCAGAACTCCGGTTTCATCATGTACTTCAGTGCTGAGACTGGCTGTTTTCATTCCGTGTAGTACAGTTTCCATATAATATTGATATACAGTACAATTAAAATGATAAAATTTTAGATATGCTACATGACTAATTGTGTGTTAATCATTGGCTAAAATTAATTTAATTTGCCGCCGCCTTAATTTTTCGGGCTATTTTACATTCAGACTTAATCTAAATAAGGAAGCAAAAAACCAGCGATTTAGCACTGCCATTAATTGTAATCATGATAGCTCCGATTGCATGAAGTGATCGAGAATGTTTATAAATTAGCAGCCTGGTTTGAAAATTCTCTTCAAAGCTATAATTTTGACCCAATAAAATATACAAATATGAATATTCCAGAAAACCTCAGCTTCACCAGTGATCACGAATGGCTAAGAGCCGAAGGTGATGAAGCTTACATTGGCGTTACCGATTTTGCTCAGGGCGAATTAGGCGACATTGTATTTATTGAAGTGGAAACAGTTGGAGAAGAAGTGGCCAAAGGAGAATCTTTCGGCACTATCGAAGCCGTTAAAACTGTATCCGATTTGTTTATGCCCGTTTCCGGGGAAGTGCTGGAGTTCAATGAAAGTCTTAACACCAATCCTGAACTTGTGAACAAGGATCCTTATGGAAAAGGTTGGATTGTGAAGATCCGGATTGCGGATAAGGCCGAAATAGCTGAGCTTCTCACATCTGCAAAGTATTCCGAACTCCTTGGTGGATAGGACCTAAGAGAGGTAAATACACTCCGCATGATTATTTTTAAGAATTTCTGGCCTGCAATCGCATGGGCACTCATAGTGCTTGTTCTTACGGGCTTACCGGGCAATTATTTCCCCGAAGTGCCCACATTCTGGAATCTTTTGGAACCAGATAAAATAGTCCATGTTTTTATCTTTGGTGTTTTTACGGTGTTGATGGCATTAGGGTTAACCCGGAGTTACAGAACACTTCGTTCTGCTTTTGCAATAGCCGCTCAGGCCATTGGAACCGGGATAGCCTATGGAGGCATCACGGAATTATTGCAAGGTTATGTTTTTATCGGACGGACGGCCAGCATTTATGATTTTATTGCCAATAGCATAGGTTGTTTTGTAGGTTACCTGTGTTTCAAGCTGGTTCTTTTAAAATATCTTGAAAAAGGGGAGAAGCGTTCAGCATAAGGTTGTTCCTCTCATCCGTCAACAGCAATTTTTAAAGTAACTATTTTAAAAAGCCCATTTGCTAAGCGCAGGTGGGCTTTTTGTTGATAACTTGTTGGTTTAATCCGTTTTTGTTGGGATGTTAGGTTTGGATAACAGCAATTTACGCTAATAAACGTTCATTAAAAAGCAGATTGTTGAAGCGACTTTCAATTGCCTTTTCTGATTTGATGCTTTATAACCTTTTGGCAAATATTATTTTATCATCACCGTAATCGTAAAAATCTTTTAACTGCGCTTCGGCAATGTAATCGCAGCGCTGGTAGAATTGCCGTGTAGGCTCATACAGCGGCCTTGAAGCAGTATCCAGATAAATTGTTTTTCCACCCAAAGTTAAAATGGATTTTTCAACGGATGCAATTAATTCCTTTCCGACTCCGACTCCCTGGAAATCTTTGTGTACAGCAAGCCAGAATATGTCGAAGCTGCGCCTGGTGCAGGGAATCAGCCCGAAACAGGCGTAACCGATTGTGAGGCCTTCAGTTGTATCGGCAAAAAGGAATTGGTATCTTGAGGGAAGCCCTTTTTCCAGGCGTTCCACGGCAATGCCTTCAGTTATATCAACCTCATCAGGATAGAAGTAGCCTGTAGATTCGGTTATGGTACGAATAGCCTGCGGATCAGCAATGGTGATTGCATCACGCAAAATAATGTTTTCCATGAATATTTGATTTTGGTGCTTATTCAGCAACAGCCAGTAAAGAGACCTGAAGCCAGTGAGGATAATTACCTTTTGGTAATTTTCTTTTGAGGATTTGCCAGATTAGGGAGGATGTTAAGGTATATCCAGGATTAACTTGCCATTGGCTTCAAAAATAAGTTCGAGTTCGTCCCAGTTAGCGCTGTAAACATATAGTTTATACCTGGCAGCCCTGCCTGGAATTTCCAAGGTGTAAACATTTCCAATATCCCAATCGCCAAACTGACTGGCATGTAACGAATCAACTACAGCCTTTGGCAATATGTCAAATTCGATAATCCGTTCGGTACGCACCCATTTTCCTTTAGGGGAGAACCATGCATCCAGGTAACCCTTTGCAGTATTGAAGGAAACTCCATAAAGTCCATCTTTCAAGGTCCAGTATGCTTCGCTGAAATCGGGATACTTCAGGGAGAAGGTTTTTTGAACTTCCGATGGCACATTCTTTTCAGCGATATCCTGTGCACTTGCCGGGAGGTTGCTCCAGAGTATTGCGATCAGCATCAGGCCGCAGATGTATTTTTTTGATAAAAGATTCAAGGTAGTATGCATGGTGTATTGACGCTCATTTTTTTACGTTTGTTTGGTGTTGAATCTCCACACATAAAAAATGCCTGCGAAAGTATACTATTTATATCTGCGTATAGCATGATTCCGGCAAAAAAATATCAACTTGTAATGTCAATATAATCAACATATTAACACAAACAGAAAACAGAATCCGATATTGAGATGCTGAATTTGCGCAATCAATGTATCAAATATATTGCCATGCAATAGCAAGTAATTGTATGTCAGCGATTATTCTATACTGGCAATAGCATCAAACTAACGGATTGCGCTCGTTCCTGCTAATAATAAACTGGTGTTTATATGAGCTTCTTCAAATATCCGTAATCGAGATAATATAAAATTCTTAATGAGAAGCTGTTGGTTTGTGGTGATTTCAATGTGCCGCGGAAATTCTCCATGTAATCATTTATCACCTGTTCGCCACTGCTGAAAATAGCATTTTTCCACACTACGCTTAATTCGCTTCCAGGTGCAAAATACCACACAAATTGGGCATCTGCAGTAAATGCATTGAAATTGATGTCATGAGATTCGCTGTAGCTGCTTGCGTCGAGGTGCCCTTCAGTATTCAGTGTATAAAATCCTGTATATTTAACTCTTGACCAATAATGCCGCATGCGTAATGTAAGTGATGTTTTGGTCGAAAAAATATACTTTCCTCCGAGAATAGTGCTGAGTGTTTTTATTTCCCGCGTACCAAAGTAAATAGTGGGTATCATCAGCGAATCATACCGGGTATCTACCCATCCATGGTCATTTTGTGAATTATTCGATTCCGCACTGAATGAAATAGTCGTCCTGTCGTTAATACGAAACCTTGGGCTCAGACTGGTTTGCAAACCTGTAAATTTATTTTCGGGCGATTGATTGATTGAACCACTTGCCGAAAACTGTAATGCTTTGCGTGAATCAGTTGACAGGTAGGCTTCAACGTTATAAAAAGCAGGAATCTTGTACACATAACCCCATACCCTGGGTTCGTAATAATCATAGTATCCCCGTGGGAACCAGGAAGCCTCTATTGTTGTCTCCCAAAAGTTTTTAAAAGTGGTATAATTGCCTATTGCAAAACCCAGTTCCTTGAATTTATTATTTTCGTAAAGTGTATTATACGCCATAGCAAATCCAGTCCTTGTGTTCAGAATCTTCCAGAAGGGATCCCTTATCGTAAAGTGAAGGTTCAAACTGTTTGATGCATAATTATTATTATTCAGGAATCCCATGTCGTTGGGGTCATACTTCTTATCGGCCTGATCGCGGGTTAATTGCCAGGTGAATTTTCCGCCCGGTTTTGATATGGAAGCTACCATATTATGCCCAATGATATGTATTTCACCTTCATTGGACTTGTTGCTAACATTCAACCTGCCGAAAAATGAGAACGTATTCTTATTGTTGTTCAGCTTTGTCTCAGCTCCCGTGACGTTAGCCATGTAATTGTCCTTTGGACTAAGGTAATTTGTATTGATGAGGCTTACATAGGAATTATGTTTCAGGTTTTGATCCAGTAACATTACATTATAATTGGTAAAAGGCTGGGTAAGTATCTTGCGTGTTTTTCCAGTTTCGTTGTTTTCAAGTACCGACCATGTGTTGGTTGTCATGGCATTAAAAAATCCCACTCCTAATCCCTTTGCATTACGGCCCGATAGTTTTGTTGCGTTGATGATTCTTGTTTCCTCCGGATTCTTTTTCACTTTTTCATTTGGCATTAAATCATCATTCGCTAATGAATAATTCCTGGGTGCGCTTCCGATCCTGCGCGTATAGAAGAGTTCGCATTTATCGAATAATTCAGTTCCTTCGGTGAAAAACTGCCGCTTTTCGTCGTATCGGATCTCGAAAGGCGACAGATTAAGGACCTGATCGTCGGCCTGTACTTGTCCAAAGTCGGGAATAAGCATCATATCGATTGTGTAACTCTCATTCAATCCCCACCTGGCATCCATGCCACCCCTGGCAAAAGAAGAAAACTTGTCGGTTCCGGGATCTTTCTCAACATAACCTGAGATATATGGAGTAAAGGAAAGACGCATCGGAGGATTTATATTATCAATTCCTTTAATTTCGCCATAGTACTTGAAGATATCATTCATTTTATTGTCGACAAAGCACCACGTTGACGATTCCTGCATGCGGTAAAGCTTTCTCCACATATTGATGCCCCACACTTGCTTGGCAACCTTTGGGAACCGTAAGGCCGAATAGGGAAATTTTGCTTCGACTATCCATGCTGAATCTGTGATTTTTACCGCCGATTCCCATACAGCATCCCAATTAACGTCCTGTCCGATAGCAGAGTATTTGCAATCGTTCTGCAAACCATATGGCGTAACTTTGAACTCATACATATTCAATCCATCGTTATAGGGAAGTATGTCGAATGAAATGTAATCTGTGGCGAGTTGGTCAATTTGGTCGCGGCGGCCCAATTCTTTAAAGATACTGTCAGGATGCGGATCGCACATGATCGCCAACGCATATAAGGCAATATTGTCGTAAGCAAAACGGATTTCAGTAGCATATGGTGCTTTGAGTGCATTGCGTGGAGCGTATTCCACAAAATCCGTTGCTGCAGGAACCGTTTTCCAAAAAGGTTCATCAGGAATACCATCAATCTTTGGTGGATTCTTAATCCTCACGGCTTCTATCGATTTCCGCTGGAGTTGGGCTGAATCCAGTATACCGGATATTGCTTGGCCCGAAATTTGCCCGGACATAAAAAGCAATAGAATTAATAATAAAGTCAGATGAGTATATTTTGTCTTAAGCATTTTGCCAGGTTTGGATTCAGCCGGCAATGATAAATCAGGCAGCCATCAATTACAAGTATTTTCGGTAAAAACCCTTATTTAATCGATTAAATCAGGTAAATATTTTGAATGATTATTTGTTGAACAGGTAATATCCCAGGAATAATCAACTGGAGTAAGGAAATGAAGCATGTGAATATGTATGTGTGGAGTAGGAAAAAGCTTAAGTAGTTCGGGTTTTCTTTTTTATAAATGCAACTGGCATAGAATACGACCGGATTTTTGTTTACTTTGCAGCTTCCTGCTGATCTAATCCCGCATTATGTACCTACCTATACTACATTTTATCAACTTCCTTATCATCCTTGTGGTGATGATATTTCTTATTAAATATCTGTGGGATATATTTTTTGGAGAAAACTACGAGCCCCCTGCATGGGAACTTGCGCGCAAACAGGGAACACTTGGCCATGAACTTCTAAAAGTTTCGAAGAATTACCCTGATAAGATAAGGCTATATAATTTATGGTTGCAGATCCAACGGATTAAGGAGGATAACGTTCCAGGTGCTTTTGCAGAATTGGGTGTTTATAAGGGCGAAAGTGCCCGCCTGATCCATCTTATGTCACCTGACCACGACCTTCACCTTTTCGATACTTTCCAGGGATTTACAGGCACTGACCTTGAATCCGAAACAGGAGAAGCAGCAACTTACTCAATAAAAAACTTTGCTGATACTTCTGTAGATAAGGTTTTAAAGTACATCGGCGGTGACCCGGATAAGTTGAAGGTACATCCGGGATATTTTCCGCAATCGACTGATGGAATTAATGTTAAATCATTTTCCCTGGTTAATATTGATGCTGACTTGCACAATCCTGTAAAAGCCGGGCTTGAATACTTTTACCCATTACTAGCGCCTGGAGGAGTAATACTGGTTCATGATTACAACCACAAATGGGCAGGATTAGCGAAAGCCGTTGATGAATTTGCAACCACAATCCCCGAAGCCCTGGTTTTGGTTCCAGATGTTGACAGTACTGTAATGATTATTAAAAACAAATAATTTCCTGCTCGGGCACAACGCACCTCGAAAAACTTCATGATGGTAATGAATGGTTTTTCGTTTTAATAACAGATTATCAATGTCTTACAATTCATTGCATCATGCAATATGATTTTATTTTCATATCCCTTCGATATTTTCATTTGAATATATTAGTTTTGCGGCAAAGCTATGCGATACATTATAGGAATTGATGATACAGATAATCTTGAAAGCCGCGGCACAGGCCATCATGCACGCATGCTTGGACTCGGATTGATGGAAGCCTCTCTATGCAAACTTGAGAATATAACCCGCCATCAGCTATTTGTAAGTCCCCTGATCCCCTATACATCGCATAATAGTTCTGCAAGCCTCATAGTATCGGGCGTGAACAATCCTGAAGGTCTTATCACCTGGTGCCGGGATTTTCTTTTGCGCGAGAGTGCCGACGGCTCGGATGCAGGACTTTGCGTTGCTGCTTATGATGACATAACCAATGAGGTTATTGAATGGGGAAACAATGCAAAATCAATTGTGTTGAACATGCAGGATGCCTATTCACTGGCCGAACGAACCGGAATATACCTGGAAGGTCTTACCGGAGAAAAATGCGGTATCATTGGGTCTATGGCAGCGGTAGGTTTGCGCAAGGAAGGTAACGATGGACGGCTCCTATGGATGCGCAATCTACGTGAAACCAAAGGCGTATTTTCTGGATCTCAAATCTTCGAACTCCTTGATATCGACTTGCTTGTAGATATGAATTGGCAACCGGTAAATCTTGAATCTACTGTTGAGTTAGGCGATTGGTCGCGACCGGTAATGCATGGAAATAAAATAAACCTGGTACTCCAAAAAAATAATTCCAATGAAGAACCAAACTACACAAGTGCTCCAAAAGAGTTTATCAAAAGCATTTCCGGGTAATCGCGCCGAACTCCTGGCCGAAGCCTTTATTCTATTGCTTACCGGTATGCTTGCAATGGTATTGCATGCCAAACTGAGGATCCCGATGCATTTACCCGGAAAGCAGGGATTGCTTTTCATGTTTATTGTCATTAGTTCTTCCTTACTATCCAGGGTGAGGTTCTCTACACTTCTTGTAACAACAGGTGCAGCCTCGCTGTTGCTCACTGGTTTTGGAGGATTTGATGATCCTTTGATGCCGGTATATTATCTCTCGGTTGGTTTTGTGATGGACCTCTTCCTTATTTCATCTCCCCGATTCCTGCAAAAGGCCTGGTTAATCGGCCTGGCCGGAGGATTAAGCTTCTCTTTGATTCCTGTCAGCAGGGCTTTGATCTCAATATTTACCGGATTACCATATCCCTCCCTTTTTACCGGCATTCTCTATCCATGGATAACTCATTTTCTTTTTGGGTTTGTCGGAAGTTTCTTAGCAGCAATGGCTGTAAAAACCTTAGCAGAATCTGAAAAAAAATAAGCAGTTAACTGCTTAAGATACCTCTTTACAATTGAATAGCATACCCGAAATGCACATGTATTCATATCGCTTTTTGTTAATTTATCTCTTTACTGCTTCCATGTTAGCATTCGGTTTTTTTATTTCCGGTTGCAAGGATGAGCAGAGTACGGATGCTATTCCCGTCATTCGGTTTTTACCAGTGAATGGTGTAATTGTATCCGATACAGCCTTGCCCTTAGGCGGCTCACTCGTAATATCTCTTGAAGCCATCGGCGGAGGAAGCAATATCACTTATTTCGGGGTAACCATGAATGATGGTCAAATGCATTATGTGCTGGACTCGGGCATGAATAATGCAACTTTGAAGTATTCACAGCCAATCTTTAAGGGAAACAGCCCGAACGAACATTGGACTTTCACTGTAATGAACCGCGACCGTCAGAAATCATCAATTTCCATGAACATTACAAAAGCTATTGTTAGTGAATGGGGCAAGATCATAACCTATGATCTTGTTATCCTTGGTGCCCAGGGAAATCCTGCCGATGGTGGATTCTTCTCGCTACAGACAGGGCTAGTGTCAACCTATCAGCAGGCAGAAGCAAATCCTTCGAATACAGATATAATCTACTATTTCGGTGATTATGAAGGCACTTTTTCGTCCCCATTGGAAAGTGAAGCGCCATCTTATTTCCCTGGACTGAATACCTGGAGTATTAAAAATGAAACCAGGTATGACACAACCTCGCTTTCTTCTGTAGCATTTGTTGGAGCCAAGAACGACAGCCTGTTGCTTGTTTCTTACGAACCGGTGAACGGCAAACGAAAAGCAAAATTCCTCCAACCCGGAATGGTGGTTGCATTTCGAAATCATTCCGGGAAAACCGGGCTGGTATTTATTAAAAATTTGGTTGCCGGAGCAACAGGGAAACTAGAGTGTGCCATAAAAGTCCAGCAATGAAAAGAATCCGGCTTGTTTTTTCTTTGATTTTTCTTATTCTCCTTGCAGGAAATGAGGTATTGTATGCCCAGTGCGTTGTAACGGGAACAATCGTCGACAGCCTTACATCTAAGCCCCTTGCAAATATCAACATTGTGGTTGAAGGGATGAAAAGCGGAACCAGTAGCAGTGAATCCGGGAAATTTATACTGAAAGATATTCGCAAAGGTGTGGTAACCGTACATTTTACCCATGTAGCCTATAAGGAATTAGTTCTACATTTCGACCTGCAATCATCCATTGTTATTCCAACCATTCGATTAACGCCTAATTCATTCAAGCTCAGCGATGTCTTTATCACCGCCGATCGCTTGAGCCTGAATTCATCCGATGTCCCGGCAACGGTTTATTCTATTCCAGGGAATAAGGCTGAAGTGTATGCCGTGAACAACACTGATGAATTGCTATCCCTCATTCCAGGGATCAGGATCGACCGCGACCGTGGAATATTTTCCAAAAATTCAAGCATCAGCATGCGGGGCATGAATGGCAGTGCCCGGACACTCGTATTGCTCGATGGCGCCCCGATCAATAAAGCCGATGGAGCGGGAGTTAACTGGAACCGGATCGATCCTGATATCATCGACCGGATCGAGGTGATGAAAGGCCCCAATTCCACCATTTATGGAAGTAATGCTATGGGAGGCGTGGTCAATATCATTACAGCGAAAGATCAGGGTCCATTCAGGGCCAGGGTGAAAACCTTCTATGGCACTTACAATACCCGGGGTGGGAATGTATCGGCCAGTGGAGCAAAAATCAGGAATGGGAAAGGGATATACTGGTCGATGAACAGTTTCTACCGGAAGGGCGACGGCTATATTCCTGTGGCAGATTCGTTGCGCGACAGCCTCGATGCCAGGACCTATCTTACCGAACTGGGCAGTAGTTTGCGCCTGGGATATCAGTTCTCGGCCAAAAGCTCACTGGAAGCGGAGTACAACTACTATTGGGATAAAAAAGGGGACGGCACTTTCATTATAGAACCAGGTGGCAGCTACAATCAATACCCTTCACATTTCGCCCGCCTGAAATACCAGTCCAGCAAAGGAAAATGGCAATTCAATGCCAATGGGTTTTACCAGTTAGAGCATTATTTGCGGCAAAATGAAACCATAAAGAAACAAACGGGAAAATATACATTGTACCAAACCGATTCGAAACGGATAGATGCAGGGTTATGGCTTACGGCGGCTCTCCAACTTCAGAAGGGAAGAAGATTGACCACAGGAATTGACATTAAAAAGGGAGGTGTGGATGCTTCGGATATTTATTATACCGCCACTGATATCCTCACCAACAAAGGACAGATGGACCTGGGGGCTATGTTTGTACAACTGGAAACACCCTTGTTGATGACGGGACTTAGCCTTGAAACAGGAGTCCGTTTTGATGCAGCTAGATTTCACGGTGGAAGCTTCACCATCCAGGATCCGACGGCCTTTTCGGAATTCATGACCAATTACCCCACTCAATTTCACGATACTTCCTGGATGGCGGTCAGTCCCAGGATTGCGGTATTGTATAACCCATCAACCAGGTTAAAATTATACCTGAGTTATGCCCATGGTTTCCGCACTCCTACGCTGGACGATATGTGCCGTAACGGGAATATAATCAAAGGTTTCAAACTGGCAAATCCGGCACTTGGCCCTGAGCATCTCAATAACTTTGAGACTGGCTATTCCGCCGGCATTGCAAAGAAGCTAAAAGTGGAACAAAGTTTCTTCTTTTCCCTCGGGAAGGATTTTCAATATTTTGTGGCTTCAGGGGACTCAGTATATACGGGAGGAAACAACCTGAAACCCGTATTGCAGCGGCAGAACATCAGTAAGGTCCGTTCCTATGGAACAGAAATAACACTGAGTATTCAATTTTCACCTTCATTTCTTTGTTTTACCAATTATGCCTATAATCATTCCAGGATAGGGTCGTCAAAAAGCAGTGCAGGAACCAATCTTGATGGAAAGATGTTAATGGAAGTTCCTTCGCACCAAGCTTCTGCAGGAGTTGAATGGAGATACAAATGGTTTGCAACTGGAGCAAGTTATGCCTATACAGGTAAAATCTATGCGGACGATGACAACCTGGTGATGAATCCGGCCCGCACCGAAACCGGTCTGCACATTTCGGCTAACTATCTTGAGAAGGTTTATATGAGTGTTAGTGTTCAGGACCTGTTCAACCACAGGTATATCGATAGCAAAGGAAATATTTCTCCCGGAAGGTTCTTTATGACCAGCATAATATGGAAAATACAATCGTTAGAGAATAAAGACTCCCAGGATCATTTATTTTAATCAGTTCACTCAATATTTATTTTAAATCAGAAAACCATGAAACACATTTACATTCTGGCAATGGCCCTGTCATTGTCACTCTTTTCAAACGCCCAGACAGTAATTGTCCAATGGACCTTCCCCAGTGGAACCTCCGCCGATTCAATTGCCGGCGTGGGAATTGCAGCCAATAGCGCACAGGTATTGAAAGCTATCGGCACCTCCGCCATCGATTTCAGCAAGAACGGATTTACCACTAAGGCTGCGCAAGCTACCGGTTGGGATAATGGTTCCGGTTCAAAATACTGGCAGGTTTCATTTTCAACAAAAGGATTTACCGGTTTAATACTGAGTTCCCGTCAACAAACTGGAGGCAATAACCCCGGCCCCCGCGATTTTATAATCCAGTACCGACTGGGAAATTCAGGAACATGGAATGAAATACCAGATGGCACGATTGTAACCGCAAATGACTGGACTACAGCTTATGTAAATAATCTATCATTACCTGCCGAATGTGATGAACAGGACCTGGTTTTTGTGCGCTGGCTGATGAACTCCAATATTTCAACTTCTGTTACGGGAGATTTGGTGACTGCTACAGGTATCTCCAAGATTGATGAAATTCTTATCACTGCTGATATCAATACCGCTATTGAAGGACCAAATCCTAATTCCGGGATTTCCCTCTTCCCAAACCCTGTGAATAACAACATGCTGACCATTCAATCAGATCAACAATATTTGGTTGTAACTGTGTTTGATCTGCAAGGGAAAATAGTAAAAACCATTACTGCCAATAACGGGCAGGTGCAGATTGAGACAAGCCTTTTGCACAAAGGCATGTATATTGCACACATTCTTACCACGTCAGGAACGGTGCAGAAGAAATTCATCATAGAATAATTCATCGCAAGGATTTAATACTGGAACTCCCCATTGCAAAGCAGTGGGGAGTTTTATGTTAACAGGGTTGAGCAATTACAACACAAGCTAACGAATTAGGATGCTGAGTAATATAATACGCCAAGAGAACTCTGTCACTGAGGTTTTGGCTGCCCGTAACTGCCTGTAAGTTAGCTTGATTGATTCTCTTTTGAATAATGGTCGAATACAACTTTTCCCTTTACCTTCCCCACCACCTCCTGCAACTCCTCAAGTGTTGCTTTCTGAATATTCTTCACGCTTTTTAATTTTTGTAACAAAAGCTGGGAAGTGGCTTCACCTATACCACTGATACCTGTGAGGGCGGTTTTGATGGTGCCTTTTTCTCGGCGTTTGCGGTGGTGTGTAATCCCGAACCGATGCGCCTCATCCCTCAGCTGCTGAATGATCTTCAGGGTCTCCGATTTTTTATCGAGGTACATAGGCAACGAATCTTCAGGATAATAAATTTCTTCGAGCCGCTTGGCAATTCCGATAATGCCGATGCTCCCGCGCAGCCCCAGTTTTTCGAGGCTGTTGAGCGCAGCACTCAGCTGGCCTTTGCCACCATCCACAACGATCAGTTGTGGTAGCGGCTGTTCTTCTTCCAGCACGCGTTTGTAACGGCGGTAAATGATCTCTTCCATGGAGGCATAATCATCCGGGCCTTCCACGGTGCGTATGTTAAAGTGGCGGTATTCTTTTTTATCGGGTTTTGCATTTACAAAAACCACCATGGCAGCAACCGGGTATGTGCCCTGGATATTCGAGTTGTCGAAGCAATCGATCCTTACAGGAGGCTCGGTGAGCCGAAGATCCTTCATCATCGTCTGAAGAACCCGTTTGCTGTGGCGTTCGGGGTCAACAAGGTCCTTCTGCC